>NZ_JAYFSK010000004.1:0-89099 GCF_041464035.1 Acinetobacter sp. AL9
ACATCATCTGACGGTGCCATCGAGTTCTCCCACCGCCAAGGCCATCAATTACACTCTGAAGCGTTGGCCAGCTTTAAGCCGCTATTTGGATGATGGCAATCTACCGATTTGCAATAATTGGGTAGAGGTGCGACACGAAGTCGCTTAATGAAGTTGTTCCCCCTGCGGGAACCACCCGTGTCACCGGGTGAATCTAGAAGGCTGAATAAAGAGCGCCTTCGACAATGTAACGAGGCACCGTAAGGTGCGGGGTATCAATCGTGAGAGGCGTACTCTTCTGGCAGCCATAGCCGGACAAGGGCTAGATAATCGGTATGGTGAACACATGTGAATCTGCGCAACGATCGTTAAATTGAACGAGCGGAAATGGCTAATACGCTCGAACCAAAACGGTAATGGAGGTGGGAATCGCGTCTTTCTACTACGCATTCGTGACCCATACGCCTCCCGGTCGATAGCAGGCACCTAAGCCGATGTACTTCAGTAAGCGGAACGTGGAAATCCCGTATTACCCCCATTGGGAAAGCAGTTTGCAAAAACTGCCCATGGTGATGCGGGCGAAGGAACGAGGAAAAAGCGAATGCCAGTCTGTAATGGGTTGGATAGAGGTTGAAACATTACCTCACGCGAAAGCGGGCTGACGTCCTTATGGTCTCTCATCACAAGAGAGTGTGTAGAACCCTTTTAATGGAGGGAGAGCAAATGAACGCAGCAGTATCAGCGTGTGCGCCTTCCAGCACATCGTGGGACAGCATCGATTGGATTGCTGTACAGCGTCATGTCAGAGGGCTGCAAGCGCGTATTGTGAAGGCGGTACAAGACGGCAGGTATAACAAGGCGAAAGCTCTGCAATGGCTGCTGACTCACTCGTTTAGTGGCAAAGCATTGGCCGTAAAACGAGTGTCTGAAAACAAAGGCAAAAACACGGCTGGGGTCGACAAGGTGACTTGGAATACACCCAAGGCCAAGACCGGTGCGATGATGTCGTTGAAGAGGCGAGGTTACACGCCCCTTCCGCTTCGGAGAGTCCTTATTCCGAAGAAAAATGGCAAGATGAGACCTCTCGGGATACCCACGATGAAATGCCGGGCCATGCAGGCGCTCCATCTGCTGGCTTTGGAACCCATCGCGGAGACCACCGCTGATCGGAACTCTTATGGATTCAGACCACAACGCTCAACCGCGGATGCTGCAGCACAGTGCTTTGGTGTGCTGTCAAGAAAAGTAAGTACGGAGTGGGTGCTAGAGGGTGACATTCAAGGCTGTTTCGACAATATCAGCCATGACTGGATGATCGCCAACCTCCCAATGGACAAGGTGATTCTACGGAAATGGCTCAAAGCCGGTTACGTCTACCAAAGCAAGCTGTTTCCCAGTCTTTCCGGAACACCGCAAGGAGGTATTATCTCCCCGGTGTTGGCCAACATGACCTTGGACGGACTGGAAACGATGCTGGCGAAGAGGTTCCCTAACGCCAAATGGACAGGCAAAAAGCTGCAACTGGTACGGTATGCGGATGATTTCATCATCACGGGGTATTCTAAAGAGTGGCTCGAAAATGAAGTTCGCCCTGCCGTGGTTGAATTTCTGGCGGAGCGCGGTCTCGTGCTCTCTCAGGAAAAGACCAAAATCACGCACATAGGGAACGGGTTCGATTTTCTTGGGTGGAACGTACGCAAGTACAATGGCAAGCTACTGATCAAGCCGTCAAAGGCAAACATCAGTGCTCATCTCGATAAGCTGCGAGCATTAATCAATGCAAACAAAGCGACACGACAGGCCACTTTGATCGGTTTGCTCAACCCTATTCTAAGGGGTTGGGCCAACTATCATAGTTATGTCGTTGCCAAGAAGGTTTTCAACCAGGTAGACAGCGCAGTGTGGGAAATGCTCTGGCGATGGGCGGTACGTCGCCACCCTCGCAAAACACTCCGATGGGTCAAAGATCGGTATTTCAAAGTACAAGGAGCGCGTCGATGGGTGTTCTCATGTGATGAACAGTCCGCTGATGGTCGGAAGCGACAATACACATTAGTGTCTGCCTCGGACACGCCAATTGTGCGACATATCAAGATCAAGGCTGCTGCTAACCCTCATGACCCCGCATGGGATGAGTACTTCGAATCCCGATGGGGTAAAAGAATGCTGGTCTCCGCAAAGGGGCGAGCCAAGCTGTATCGGGTGTGGCTAAAACAAGGTGGTCGCTGCTGCGCCTGTCTTAAACCAGTCACCAAAGATACACCATGGCACAGCCGTCATATTGTGAAGCTAAGTCATGGTGGAACGGATGCAGTTGCTAATCTTGAGATTTACCATCTGTATTGTCCAAGGAGTGTTCAATTTGCCAATGTCAACGATGTATAACCGGGTGCCGAATGGCGCCTTAGCAGAGGCTTGAGCCGTGTGCTGGGAAACTCGCATGCACGGTTCTTAGGGGGTTGGACGTAGGTAACTGCGTCTGACTACCCGACAATCAGATGCGTCCCTGGGCGTTGGGACGCAAGAACTGGCTGTTTGCAGGTTCGCTGCGCAGTGGTCAGCGAGCGGCAAACATCATGACTTTAATCCAGTCAGCAAAGCTGAATGGCTTGGATCCGTATGCCTATTTAAGTGATGTGCTGAAAAGGTTACCGACACATAAAGTGACCCAGATTGAAGAGTTACTGCCACACTGCTGGAAACCTAAATCGAATTAAAAAATAGGTATGGGATTCAGCGGACGCTTACAATAACTCATCATTTTTATGCTGTTTAAAGTCAAAAAGTCTTCATAAAAAAAGATGCGCATAAAACCATGCGCATCTTTTTTGTGTTTTATCTTAACCAGTTGAACTGGCTGAGGTCATCTTAACGACGACTTTGGTTATATAGCGCTTGTGCTGCTGGCAAGTTTTTACGCATTGCTTCAATACGCTGACTGTTCGATGGGTGAGTCGATAAGAAGGACGCACCGCCGCCACCTTCAAGCTTGTTCATTTTTTCCCAAAGGGTAATTGCAGCTTGTGGGTTATAACCTGCACGCGCCATCAGCATTAAACCACCCTGATCGGCACGACTTTCCAAATTACGTGAATATGGCAAGCCAATCCCAATTTGGGTACCCAATTGCGCTGCTGCTGCACCCAATTGACCAACGTTATTGCCTGCCGCACTTAAACCTACGTTCAAGGCAATATTGGTTAAAGCCTGTGCACCAATTTTACTTTTCGCGTGTTCTTCTAAAGCATGCACCATTTCATGCCCCATAATTGCGGCAATTTCAGCATCAGTTAAATTCAGTTTATTCACAATACCAGTGTAGAACACCACTTTACCACCAGGTGCGACAAAAGCATTGACCTGATCAGACTTAAGTACCGCCAATTGCCACTGGAAAGGCTGACCTGTTTGGTTCATTTGATTGGCATGTGGGATCAAACGCTGAAACACAGTATTGATACGTTTATACGTGGTGGAGCTTGTGTCTAACTGATTTTTATTGCGTGCGTCTTGCACCATTTCATTATAGCTTTTGGTTGCAGTTGCATTTAAGGTCGCAGTATCTGCACCCGCCATGTCTGCAACAGTCGTACACCCTGAAACTGTGATTGCGCCTGCGGCACATAAACTTAACATCAGTTTTTTGTTCATTATAATAATCTCCGCCTTGCGAGCTATCTTCATACCAATCAATTATATGAAATCAATTCAAGGCTTTAAATCTATAATCACTTCATAATCATATCATTTATGTAAACAACGCCCAAGCTGTGTACAGATTGTATGTCTAAGCGATCAATAACTGCCTTAGTAAAGAAATTGATAACACAACCAAAATACTAAACAGAAAACATTTAAACCCAAGTAAATTTTAGACACTACTTCTACTTTTTCTTCCATTTCTGGATTTTTGCGTTTGTAGAGTAGGTAAGCATTTTGAATCAGAATCAGTGGCACCAAAATACAGGCAAAAATAACGCTTAAACCAATAAATGCCTGATACATAATATTCGGATCATGCTTTTGCGATAAAATCAGCATCATGGCAATGGTCGGTGCGCCGCCCATCGCAAACAATAAAGAATAAAAAATCGTACTGGTAATATTTTTATGCATCCTGCATAACCTTAATTAAATTTAATTTTCTAAAGCCATTGTAACAAGCCACCCTGCTCTGCACAGCGCCAGTCATCTGCAACTTTAGTCTTGAAAAACAACTCACTCAGCATCATCTACAATGATTCCCAAAATGAGTCGCTATTGAAACTGAAACAACAGCAATAAAAAGCCCCATCATTTAGACAGGGCTGAGTACATCATCTGAACTTGAGTGTTATGTCAAAGCACAACAACTTAAGCATCAAATGGATGACGTAATACAATAGTTTCTGCGCGGTCTGGGCCTGTAGAAATAATGTCGATTGGGCATTCAATTAACTGCTCAAGACGTTTGATGTAGTTCACTGCATTTTCAGGCAATTGTTCTACACTGGTCGCACCCACAGTCGACTCAGACCAACCCGGCATTGTTTCGTAAATTGGCTTTAAGTTTTCGTATGCAAGCGCATCAGAAGAACCTACGCAACCTGAATCGGTATTTTCATAACCTACGCAGATTTTGATTTCTTCTAAACCGTCCAATACGTCTAACTTGGTCAAGCAGATACCAGACAGTGAGTTTACATCGACTGAACGACGTAAAATTTCGGCATCAAACCAACCACAACGACGTTGACGACCTGTAGAAGCACCGAACTCGTGACCCACAGTACCTAAGTGTTTACCAATCGCATCACCTACGTCATTTGCTGCGTCATACACCAACTCAGTTGGGAATGGGCCTGCACCTACACGTGTGGTATAAGCTTTGGTAATCCCTAAAACGTAGTCTAAATGTAATGGACCTAAGCCTGAACCAGAGCTTACACCGCCCGCAGTTGTATTCGATGAAGTCACATACGGATAAGTACCGTGGTCAACATCAAGTAATGAACCTTGCGCACCTTCAAACATAATGTTGTCACCGTTTTTACGGTAATTATGAATTTCAGTCGTTACATCAACCACTAATGGTGCAATCACTTCACGCCATTGGTCACATAGCGCTAAAACTTCATCTAACTGAACTGCTTCAACACCGTAGTATTGTGTCAATTGGAAGTTGTGATAGTCCAATAATTCAGTCAATTGAGCGCGTAGTGCTTCACCGCCACGAACCAAGTCAGCAACACGAATCGCACGACGTGCAACCTTGTCTTCATAAGCTGGGCCAATACCACGACCTGTTGTACCAATTTTGGCATTACCACGTTTTTTCTCACGTGCTTGGTCAAGTGCAATGTGGTTCGGCAAAATAAGCGGACAGTTTGGTGAAATACGTAAACGCTCTTTCACTGGCACGCCTTCTTGTTCCAAAATACCCATTTCTTTAATGAGTGCTTCAGGAGAAAGTACTACACCATTACCAATTAAGCACAGTACGTTTTCACGTAAAATACCTGATGGAATGAGGTGTAATACAGTTTTCTTACCACCAACCACGAGAGTATGGCCTGCGTTGTGTCCGCCTTGATAACGAACGACTGCCGCCGCCTGATCTGTGAGCAGGTCGACGATCTTACCTTTACCTTCGTCGCCCCATTGGGTACCAAGTACCACAACATTCTTGCCCATAATAGCCTCATTACATCATGCTGTTAAAATTGAAAACCAAGACCTGTAACATGAAACATGCCTTGGCGATTAAATTTTTTCGACTGTCCACTCACCATTTGCAAGAACCAATTGGTGCGTTGCGTATGGAACCGAGTTTAAATCATCATTGCCCAACAATTGAATTACACTAAAGCCTTGCGCACGTGTGTTTTGGATAGCCGCGATTAAATCAGGTTGTGAGCCTTTAGGCGCAACAACAACAGACGATGATTCAAAACGACCTGCACTTAATACAAACAAGTCACAAGAGAAACCTGTTGCAGGGCGCGCACGTCCGAAATGCTGACCAATGCCATCATAACGACCGCCTTGTGCCAATGGTGCAGCACGATTTGGCGCATACACTGCATACATTAAACCTGTGTGATAGTGATAAGAACGCAGCTCAACCACATCAATACCAATATGCAAGTTTGGCCAACGTGCCTGAATTTCAGCTTGTGTTGCTTTCACGGCTTCAAACGCTTGCTTAAATTCGGTATTTTCCAACACATCAGCACTTAAATGAGCCTGCAAAGCAGTTAAATCACTGGCATAGCGACCTAAAGCATAAAAATCTGAACCGAAATTTAAATCTTGGGTAAATTCTGCCAATTCAGGCAATGCTTTACGCTGATATAAATCTGACAATTGACGTTCAGTGGCTTTGCTTAATTCTGCTTGTTTAACCAAGCTACGGAACAAGCCGACATGACCCAAGTCTAAATGCACACCTTCTGCCAAACCTGCTTCTTTTAGCAAGCTGAGCATCAGATCAACCATTTCTACATCGGCATCAATGCTGTCTGAACCAAATAACTCTGCACCCAATTGTAATGGTGCACGTGTGGTATTAAAACCTTGTGGTTTGGTATGTAAAACCGTACCTGCATAACAGTAACGTGCAATGCCATCTACAGGATGTACATGCGCATCAATACGCGCCACTTGGGGTGTCATATCGGCACGCACACCCAGCAAACGACCTGAAAGCTGGTCGATGACTTTAAATGTGGCAAGGTCTAAATCTTGATTCGATTCTGAAAGAGAAGATAGAGATTCAATGTATTCTATGAATGGCGTGTACACCAACTGATAACCTCGAGATGCGAGGAAATCCAGTGACTTACGACGCAAGCTTTCAATCACTTGCGCTTGTTCTGGTAATACATCAGCTACACCATCAGGTAATAACCATGTCTCTGAAATGGGCATGTTGTAAACCTAAATTCTTGTTTGCGCGGAACGAATCCGCATAAAAAAATCGGGAGCACACCCGATTTCTCCTAGTTTAGCATGATACTTTTGCTCATGCACCTGACTTTTTCTGAAATATGCGGTAAAAAAATATGAATACACCACATCTTTCAAAGCCGTCATTTAAAAGTCCTGATTTGATTTGACCGCCTTTGCCAATAAACTGACCAACTCAGCATTTTGCATTTCAAGCTGTGCGGTTTTTTGCACGGTTTTATCTAGCGCATCTTGCTGAACCTGCATCTTTTTAGCCAAATCTTGCATAATCTCCAACGTCTTTTTTAGATGCTCTTCTAAATGTAATACTTTTTGCTCGACTTGCTGTTGATGCTGCACGTCGCTGCTGCTGTCTGCCTGATTTTTAAATTGCAACCAAATCAGAAAAATGACAGCAAGTGCCAGCAAAAAAATAAATCCCCACAATAAAATAATCATCATGCCACTACTCTATTCAAATTTTCTATGCAAACTTTGTTATATCAATCAGTGAATTAACTGTGAATACGAATTATAAAATCTTTCATCACTATTACATGCTTTTTACACTTTGTATATGTCTTAAAAAGTAGCCGCTTACACCGCCCGTTGACTAAAAGATTCACACAAATCTAGTAAACGGTTGGCATAACCCCACTCGTTGTCATACCACGCAAAAACTTTGGCTTGATGACCCACGACCATGGTTTGACTTAAATCGACAATTAAAGAATAAGGTGAATGGTTAAAGTCGCTCGATACCAAAGGCTCATCGGTCACTTGCATAATTTCGGCATAATCATGCGCTGCCGAAGCACACAACACCTGATTCAATTTATGCACCGTAATGGGTGACTGAGAAATAAAAGTTAAATCAATGGCTGCAACATTGATGGTCGGCACACGAATCGAATAACCATCTATCCGATCTGCCATTTTTGGCATGACTTGTTTTAAAGCACCTAGGGCAGAAGAAGTTGTAGGAATAATATTTTGTCCTGATGCACGCGCACGACGTAAATCGCGATGCGCCTGATCCAATACAGTTTGATCGGCTGTGACTGCATGAATTTCAGTCATTAATGCGGTATCAATTCCAAAAGCGTCATCAATAATTTTAACCAGTGGTACTAAAGCCTGCGTGGTGCAAGACACACTGGAAATAATTTGGTCAGTATTTTTGACTTCGTGATGATTGACACCATAAACAATCGCAGCATCTACAGTATCGAATGGTGCAGCGCCAATAATCACACGTTTGGCGCCCGCAGTAATATGCTGCGTTGCCGCCTCGCGGGAACGAAACAACCCTGTGCATTCCAATACCACATCTACATTTAAAGCTTGCCACGGCAACTGTGCAGGTTGAGCCTGATTCAACACCTGAACTTTTAATTGCGCCAAACCTGCAGAAATATTCAAAAAAATCTGTTCATTTTCAAGGCTAATTTCCACCTGCCCTTTAAAACGACCATGGGTACTGTCATATTTAAATAAATGAACCAAGGTTTCTACATCGGCAATGTCATTTATGGCGACGATTTCAAAATGAAAGTCTTTGGGATTTTCAAACCAAGCCCGCAGCACATTGCGCCCGATTCTACCAAAGCCATTGATTGCCACTCGTTGCATGACCGATCCTTTCATAATGAAATCAAAATTTAAGCACAGACTATGTTAATAGATTTTGAGGCCTTACTGAAAAAAATCAGATCAATTCTGCGAATTTTCACGCAATTTGTTGTTTAATTCGGCAAATCAAAAATATCAGCTTTGACTTTCTAGCTTACATTTACGTTTTCTTAAATTTTGTATTCTACTTTATGGCAGTTCGGCATACTCCGTGACCTACAGTAAACGCTTATTTTTAAATGTAAATGTTCATCATCTTCTATTGCAAAGATTTATTCTGCGTAATCGCAACCAAGTTTGCGTCAGAATTGTCATCTATTCACACTAAAATGATTGGTGATAATGGCTTTTTCCGTTATAATTTGGCGTTTTTAAAATTTTAAGCCTGCATGACAGCAAAGAATTATTTTTTGTCAGACTGTCTTGCGTTTAGCCAAATCGGAATTTATGGAGTGACTTGGTTGTGAGTACTCGTTTTATGACATCAGCTGAAATTCGTGAAGCATTTTTGCGTTACTTTGAATCGCAAGGGCATACACGTGTCGCATCGAGTTCTCTAGTACCCGCCAATGACCCAACCCTGTTATTTACCAATGCAGGTATGAACCAGTTTAAAGACTGTTTTCTTGGGCTGGAAAAACGTGATTATGTACGTGCTGTATCGTCACAAAAATGTGTGCGTGCAGGCGGTAAACATAACGATTTAGACAATGTGGGTTATACCGCACGTCACCATACTTTCTTTGAAATGTTGGGTAACTTCTCGTTTGGTGATTATTTCAAACGTGATGCAATTAAATTTGCTTGGGAATTTTTAACCAGCGAACAATGGTTAGCTCTACCAAAAGACCGTTTATATGCCACGGTTTACCACACCGATGATGAAGCATTTGACATCTGGAACAAAGAAATTGGTTTAGATGCTTCTCGTATTATCCGTATTGGCGATAACAAAGGTGGCCAATATGCTTCAGACAACTTCTGGGCAATGGGTGATACAGGTCCTTGCGGCCCTTGTTCTGAAATTTTCTATGATCATGGCGATCATATTTGGGGCGGTTTACCAGGCACACTAGAAGAAGATGGCGACCGTTTCATTGAAATCTGGAACAACGTATTCATGCAGTTTAACCGTACTGCAGATGGCGTATTGCACCCACTTCCAGCACCGTCTGTAGATACAGGCATGGGCTTGGAGCGTATTTCTGCAGTATTGCAACACGTCAACTCTAACTACGAAATTGATCTGTTCCAGCACTTACTCAAAAATGCAGCACAGATTATTGGTTTAGACACGACTGCTCTTGAAGTAACTGCACAGCAAACTGGCAAGCCTGTAGACTACCCTGCTTCACTCAAAGTAGTTGCTGACCACGCTCGTTCTTGCTGCTTCCTAATTGCCGATGGCGTGAATCCATCGAATGAAGGTCGTGGGTATGTATTACGTCGTATTATTCGTCGTGCAGTACGTCATGGCAACAAATTAGGCGCAACAGGCTCATTCTTCCATAAAATGTTGAAGCCACTCATTGAAGTCATGGGTGATGCATATCCAGAACTTGCAGCAAATCAAGCGCGTATTGAGGCAGCATTACTGAAAGAAGAAGAACAATTTGCCAAAACCCTTGAGCAAGGTTTGAAATTGCTTGAAGGTGAATTGGCACAGCTTAAAGGGTCAGTCATTCCAGGCGAAGTAGTATTTAAACTTTATGACACTTACGGTTTCCCGACTGACTTAACAGCAGACATTGCACGTGAACGTGAATTGACCATTGACGAAGCGGGTTTTGAAGTTGAAATGGCAGCACAACGCCAACGTGCACGTGACGCAGGTAAATTTGCCGTTGACTACAACTCAATTGTGAAAGTTGAAGGTGACACTCAATTTGATGGTTACGATGCTACTGCAGGTGAAGGTCAAATCATCGCAATCTATAAAGATGGTGAGCAAGTTGATGAAGTCGTTGAAGGCGATGAAGCCTTAATCGTACTGAATCAAACGCCTTTCTATGCAGAAAGCGGTGGTCAAATTGGCGATACAGGACTCTTCAAAAACGAAACAGGTATTTTTGAAGTTCAAGACACCAAAAAATCTGGCGGTGCATTTGTCCATCAAGGTATTGTGACGATGGGCAGCCTAAAAGCTGCGCAAACGGTCGAAGCCATTGTAAAAGCAGATATCCGCGAAGCAACTGCACGCAATCACTCTGCAACACACCTGTTACATGCTGCCCTACGTCAAGTTTTAGGTGCGCACGTACAACAAAAAGGTTCATTGGTTGCCTCTGACATTTTACGTTTTGACTTTGCCAATGACCAACCTGTGTCATTTGAGCAATTGCATGAAATTGAGCGCTTGGTAAATGCAGAAGTCATTGCCAATACCGCAGTTTCTACTGAATTACTGGATATTGAAGCAGCCAAAGCCAAAGGCGCAATGATGCTATTTGGTGAAAAGTATGGCGATGAAGTTCGCGTACTTTCTATGGGTTCAATCATTGAAGATAAAAACTTCTCCATTGAACTTTGTGGCGGTATTCACGTGAAACGTACAGGTGATATTGGTCTGTTCAAAATCATCTCTGAAGGTGGTGTTGCAGCTGGCGTGCGTCGTATTGAAGCGATTACAGGCAGCAAAGCCGTTGAAGCCGTTCAAAAAACTGAACGTGACATCAGCAGCATCAATGCATTATTGAAAGCACAAAAAGACCAGACTTTAGAAAAAGTCACCAGTTTGGTCGATACTGCCTCTAGCCTTCAAAAACAAATTGAACAGCTCAATCAAAAATTGGCAAACTTCCAAGCAACTGAACTTCTAAGCCAAGTTCAAGAGATTGCGGGTCGTCAAACACTGATTACAACGGCTCAAGGTATGGATGCAAAATCACTGCGTAACTTACACGACGGTGTAAAATCTAAACTCGACAATGCAGTGATTGTACTTGCAGGTGTAGAAGACGATAAAGTCAGCTTAATCGCTTCTGTTGCAAAAGAATTTACTGCTACGATTAAAGCAGGTGACATCATTAAACACTTAGCTACAGAGCTAGGTGGTAAAGGTGGTGGTAAACCTGATTTGGCACAAGGTGGCGCGCCACTTAACGAGAAGTTTGCAACAGTAATGGCAGATTTAACTGCTTGGCTTGCGGAAAAATAACTTCACTTTTTGTGTAACTGACCCTGAGCAGGTAAATTCGGGGTCATGGCTTATATGGAACAACTATGGCACTAATCGTTCAAAAATATGGCGGTACTTCAATGGGTACCCCCGAGCGCATTTTAAATGTTGCTCGTCGTGTGAAGCGCTGGCATGATCATGGCCACCAAGTAGTGGTTGTGGTTTCTGCCATGAGTGGCGAAACCAATCGCCTACTCGCTCTCGCGAAAGCCATTACCGAAACCCCTGACCCGCGTGAACTAGACCAAATGGTGTCTACAGGCGAACAGGTAACGATTTCGATGTTAGCGATGGCGCTGAACTCTATTGGCGTTGCAGCAAAATCACTAACAGGTCGCCAAGTTGGTATTCAAACTGACAGCGCTTTTACCAAAGCACGTATTGAATCAATCAATACCGATGTATTGACTGAAAACCTAGATGCAGGTCGTGTGATTGTAGTTGCTGGTTTCCAAGGTTTCGATGCTGAAGGCAATACCACAACTTTAGGTCGCGGTGGTTCAGACACTTCTGGCGTTGCATTGGCTGCTGCGTTAAAAGCAGATGAATGTCAAATTTACACAGATGTAGACGGTGTATATACCACTGACCCACGCGTTGCACCAAAAGCTAAAAAAGTAGATCGTATTTCTTTTGAAGAAATGCTAGAAATGGCGTCATTAGGTTCTAAAGTATTGCAAATTCGTGCGGTTGAATTTGCAGGTAAATACCAAGTCCCTTTACGTGTATTATCAAGTTTTGATAATGACGATGATGGCGCATTCGACGAAGACTTTAAACAAAATGTCGGCACACTCATTACTACTGAATTGGAAGACAACATGGAACAACCTATCATCTCAGGTATCGCGTTTAACCGTGACGAAGCAAAATTAACTATTTTAGGTGTGCCTGATGAGCCAGGTATTGCATCTAAAATCTTGTCACCTATTGGCGCTGCCAATGTTGAAGTTGACATGATCATCCAAAACGTAGAAGAAGATGGTACTACTGACTTTACTTTTACTGTAAACCGTGGCGAACTTGCCAAAGCAAAATCAATTCTTGAAGCAACAGCCAAAGAAATTGGTGCGCGTGAAGTCGCTACACGTGGTGACATCGTAAAAGTATCTATCGTAGGTGTAGGTATGCGTTCACACGCAGGTGTTGCAAGCAAAATGTTTACTGCACTTGCAGATGAAGGCATCAACATTCTAATGATTTCTACTTCTGAAATTAAAATTTCAGTCATTATTGAAGAAAACTATTTAGAGCTTGCAGTACGTACTTTACACACTGTATTTGGTCTAGATCGTGAAAGTGGCGAGTCTAGCGCACGCGCTTAATACGCCCCTGTCAGAAAATGTAATTGTCTGACAAATTTTGCGAAAAAGTACAAAAAAATAGAGCCACTATAGTTTTTTTTATAGTGGCTCTGTTATATTGAGCAACATGCTTTTATAAATTTCGGCAGATGTGTATCTTATAAAATGAATAATGGTACATTCTGAGAAAATTTAATTGTTTTTTATGTGGTTGTGACTTTTAATTTGCTTTAAAAAATCAATGCAGGTTTAGCATTTTGCAAGGAGATAAACATGCTGATTCTGACCCGACGTGTCGGAGAAACATTAATGATTGGGGACCAAGTCAGCGTGACTGTACTTGGTGTGAAAGGTAACCAAGTTCGTATTGGTGTAAATGCCCCGAAAGAAGTATCGGTTCATCGTGAAGAAATTTATCAACGTATTCAACACGAACGTGCCATGCATGAGCATTTACAGCACCTTGATCAAGATTATCAACCTTCATTTGAAGAAGATAACTACTCACAAAATGACTTTAATCGTTAAGCGATTAAATGTGATTGAATATAAAGCGGCCATTGAGCCGCTTTAAATTTTTCTACTGTATGCTGTCAAAGTGACACGTTTTTTAATGTAATCTCCAGCATTTTTGCATGAAACTTACTGTGAGTTTTCCATTAATTCCAGCGCTTTACGCACTGGGGCAAAACTACGTCGATGCGCAGCGATCACACCGTGCTGGGCAATTGCTTCAAAGTGAGCTTTGGTTGGGTAGCCCTTATGTTTAGCAAAACCAAATTGCGGAAACTCTTGATCAAGCAGTATCATTTCACGGTCACGCGCCACTTTAGCTAAAATGCTGGCTGCAGAAATTTCTGGATGCAAAGCATCCCCCCCTACAACAGCATCGCATGACATACTTAAACCCGGCGGAATTTTATTGCCATCCACTAATACATGTGCTGGTTGAATCGCAAGTGCCTCTACCGCACGCCGCATCGCCAACAAAGATGCTTGTAAAATATTGTATTCATCAATTTCGGCAGCAGAAGCTTCTGCAATCGCCCAAGCCAGTGCTTTTTCCTGAATTTCAACAAATAACTTTTCACGTTTCTTTTCAGTTAGTTTTTTAGAATCGTTTAAGCCCTCAATCGGGTTATTCGGATCTAAAATGACAGCAGCAGCCACCACAGACCCAACTAAAGGTCCACGCCCTGCTTCATCTACACCTGCAATTTTCATGTCTATGTTCCAGAAAAATAGGCTGAATATTCAGCCTATTTTGGCACAATAATGTGCCTATATTGAGTTTAGAGTGAGTGAGCTTATCTAACCGCTTCTGCTACACAGGCATTGATGGTTCTAGACACTGCGTTGCTCACAATTGTTGCACGTGCAGCAGGATCAATCGCAGCAGTTGCCAAATCAACTGCAGTCACATTTTGTGGTGCTTTTTCACTTACACAACCACAAATTTCAGCTTGAATATTTTGCTTCTGATTTTGTGTCATTACACGTGTTGCAGTATGCCATGCAGGAATGTTGTTTAGCTCAGTGACACATTTCGCATTAATTGCAATTTTAATTGCAGCCATGCCTAGTTGTTGTGTCGCTGTTGGTGCAGATGTGGTTGTACCCGTGGTTGTGGTACATGCAGATAAAACCAATGCTACAGGTGCCAATACAGCAAGTAATTTTTTCATAAAGACTTCCCATATTAAGGATCATTTGATCTGATGATCATTACAATGCCGCTATTGTGCCTAAACTTCAGCAGTGAAGGAATAGTGATTTGTTATTTCCATCACTATTTTTTGGCCTCATTTCAGCAGCGTTGCAGATTTTCAACACTCCGTTGCACACAGGTACTTTTTTGCCTATAACGCATTGTTTAGCATGCAAACATCAATTTTGCTCTGAAACATAGCATGAAACAGACAAATCAGTATTACACCCGTACCGCACAAGTTTTACATTGGCTGATGGCAGTTATATTTATTGCCGCATGGGCAGTTGGCTTTTTTAGTGGTAATTTTTTAAGTTATGAGTCAGATGGTAGCTTTAAAGGTGATGTAATTACCTTACATAAGAATATTGCCACACCTATTATATTTTTAATGGTGATTCGTCTATTTTGGCGTTATACCCACCCTGCGCCACAACTGCCAAACAGCATGTCACCATTCATAAAAACTCTGGCACATTTGGGGCACTTGGGTTTGTATTTCATGCTGATTGCCATTCCAATTACAGGCTGTTTATTTAGCTGGAGCGTAGGTAAACCTGTGCCTGTACTGTATTTATTTGAAATTCCAGCTTTGTTGGATAAAAACCCTGAGCTGTTGGCCATTGTAAAACCTGTACATACTTATTTGTCTTGGTTTGCAGGTGTAATGGTAGTCGGTCACGTACTTGCCGCACTGAAACATCACTTTATTGATAAAGATGACGTACTTCGCAGTATGACTCAACAAGGCAAGTCATCTAACTAAAACTTTAAAAAAAATTCACAACACTCTCCCACAAAAAAGCAGCTTGATTGAAGCTGCTTTTTTTTGTGATCTAACATCGTGTGCATTACATTAAGTTCAAGCCAATGCCTGAATTTGATCTATCCATTTTTGTTTTTCTTCAGCCGAAATGAACGAGGCTTCAAAAGAATTGATTGCCAATTGTTTCAGTTCATCATTGCTTAAATCTAAAGCTTGGTTAATCGCAATAAAGTTATCATTCATATAACCACCAAAATAAGATGGATCATCAGAATTGACTGTGACTTTCACCCCTTGTTGCAATAAGCGACGAATATTGTGCTGAGCCATGTCATTAACCACACACAGCTTTAAATTACTTAGCGGACATACCGTGAGTGGCATTTTTTCTGCAATTAAACGCTGCAATAACACTGGGTCTTCTTCTGAACGTACGCCATGATCAATACGATTTACTTTAAGCAAATCCAATGCTTCCCAGACATATTCTGCTGGGCCTTCTTCACCTGCATGCGCCACCACTAAAAAACCTGCTTCACGTGCTTTGGCAAAGACACGTTCAAACTTTGCAGGCGGATGCCCCACTTCACTCGAATCCAAGCCCACAGCAATAATCTGATCTTTATAAGGTAATGCTTGCTCTAAAGTTTCAAAGGCCGCCTCTTCACTCAAATGGCGTAAAAAGCACATGATCAAATGCGAGCTGATGCCTAATTTTGTCTGTGCATCATCGCAAGCACGTTGTAAACCATTGATGACCGTTGCAAATGGCACACCACGCTCGGTATGGGTTTGTGGGTCAAAAAACATTTCAGTATGCACCACACGGTCTGCAGCACATTTTTCAAAGTAAGCCCACGCCAAATCGTAAAAATCTTGCTCATGCACCAACACTTGTGCGCCTGCATAATAAATATCTAAAAAAGACTGCAAGTTATGAAAGTTATAGGCTTGTTTGACTTCTTCTACGGACTGATAAGGGATGTCTATTTGGTTGCGCTGCGCAATAGCAAACATCAATTCTGGTTCAAAAGTACCTTCAATATGCACATGCAGTTCTGCTTTAGGTAATGCTCGGATTAGCTCAAGTTGATTCATGTTCTGTCCTTTTTGCTATTGAATGGGAGAGTTTCAAAAATTGATCAAAATAAAAAAGGGTGCAAACTGAGTTTACACCCCTTTTCCGTTTAAAATATTAACCGCCAAACATGGCAAATTTTAATGCCCAAAGTGCAGCAATAATCCAAACCATATAAGGTACAGATTTCGCTTTGCCAGTGAGTAGTTTAATCAGCGCATAGCTAATAAAGCCCATAGCGATGCCATCGGCAATAGAATAAGTAAATGGCATGAACACGAGGGTTAAGAAGGCAGGTACTGCTTCGGTAATGTCATCCCAATCAATATGCACAATGCCCTGAATCATCAATACACCCACAAATAACAAGGCAGGTGCTGTTGCAAAACCAGGTACCGATTGCGCAAGTGGTGCCAAGAACAAACAGGCAATAAACAACAAGCCAACAATCACTGCGGTTAAGCCTGTACGACCACCCGCTGCAACACCTGCAGATGATTCAATATACGGCGTTGTTGAAGATGTACCCAATGCCGCACCTGCAACAATTGCAGAAGAATCGGCAAAAAGTGCTTTTTTCAAACGGGGTAATTTACCATCTTGCAACAAGCCTGCACGGTGTGAAACACCCACTAAAGTACCTGTAGAGTCGAATAAATCGACTAAGAAAAATACGAAAATTACGCCAATTAAACTTGCTGTAAATAGACCTTCAAAGTCCATTTGCATAAAAGTAGGTGCAATAGATGGAATTTCACCAACCACACCTTTAAATTCGCTTAAACCTAAAGCTGTTGAAATAGCAGTCAGCACCAAAATACTGATGATAATTGCACCACGTACTTTAAAGTGATGCATTACTACAACCATTAAAAAGCCAAGTAGCGCTAACAGTACTGATGGTTGTTTTAAGTCACCCAAGCCCACCAAAGTCGCAGGATTATCAACAATAACACCTGCATTTTTTAGGGCGATTAAAGCTAGGAATAAACCAATACCACCGCCAATGGCTAGTTTTAATGACATGGGAATGGCATTAACAATGGCTTCACGGATTTTAAACATGCTAATGGCAATGAAAATAATCCCTGATACAAAAACTGCAGCCAAAGCCGTTTGCCAAGGCACACCCATGCCTAAACACACCGAGTAAGTGAAATAAGCATTTAGCCCCATGCCCGGTGCCAGTGCGATTGGGTAGTTAGCAACAATCCCCATCACTAGGCAGCCAATTGCTGCGGCTAAGCAGGTGGCGACAAAGACAGCTCCATGATCCATTCCTGTTTCAGATAAAATCATTGGATTGACAATAATGATGTAACACATGGTTAAGAAGGTGGTTACACCCGCCAAAATCTCGGTACGGAATGTGGTCTTGTTTTCGCTTAATTTGAATAAGCGCTCAAGCATTCCCGCTGAGGATGGATTAGGAGTCGTCATGACCTAGCCCCTGTAAATAAACTGAATTTGCAGTATGACTGAATTTTAAGTCAGCACTTAAAAGCCTGTGTTAGTTGCGGCAATGGATTTGCCCAATGAGCATGTAAAATTACATAAAAAAGATAAACTTAATTCATAATCAAGCATTTGATTTTATCAAAATCAAAAATTCGGAATGCTAAATAAAAAAGCCGCATAAATTTTATGCAGCTTTGTTCATCTTTTTTTTACTTCAGTCACTCTCAAAAGTAATGCCTTTGAGTTGTGATGAAGCAGTTTCAATTGGCAAATTATACCATAGGGATTTTTTAAAAATTCTAGTTTTTTGAATTAAAGATAAAATTTTACGATAAAGTGAAGCACACAAAAGTGTGATGAATAAAGCAATTACCACACATTATGTTAGAAATTTCTACGCTTATTTTGTGACTTTCAAAATCTGTGGTGTAGCCGCTTCTGTTTTTTCTAGCGATAAATTTGCAGATTCAGTCAAAACTCGGTTCAGTTCTGCCTGCTTTCGCGTTTCCTCTTCCAAGTAAACGAGATAACCTAATAAAACGACCAACACCACCAAAACTGGCACAAGAATGTGTTTCATGTCATTTACTTTTATTGAACAATTTTCATACATATTAGCAAAAATTATGCGCGGTGTAACTTTTAATACGCCCCAGTCAAAATTTGTGCTTCAGCGATCAAACTCAATCTATTACATTAAGCCATTGTATGAATGGTATTTTTAAAACGTTTCCAAGATACATAGAAAAATGTTGTTGCAATTGCGATTAACCATAGAAAGGAAGGCCAGACCACATCCAATCCTGCATTTCGGTATAAAATTGCTTGCGCCAATGTTACAAAATGCATTGTCGTTGCAATCAACATGATATTTTGAATAATTTCTGGCATGCTTTCTCGTGGTGTACTTGCCCCAGACAACATTTGCAAGGGAATCAGAATAAGCATCATCAGCAAACCGAATTGCGGCATCGATTTAGACACGGTTGCCATATATATACCCATTGAGGTTGTTGCAAATAAGGTCAGCAAGGCTCCAAAGAAAAATAACAGCAAACTTCCTTCTATGGGTACCTGTAATGCCCCCTGCACCACTACTTTTAAGCCTAAAAAAGCTGCTAAAAGCACCACAAGGCTCATCGATAAAACCTTTGCCAGCATAATTTCAAAAACCGTGACTAGCATAACCGTTAAATGCTTAATGGTGCCATGTTCTCGCTCACGAATCAGTGCACAAATGAAATGTGGAAAGAGGCTTCAAAGCTCTAGTGCAAAATAAAAACCAATTAGTGCAAAATAAGCCGAAAACTTACATGTGTACACCACTGTGTACATATTTTTAAACTATAAGCGAATTTATGTATCTTTAAGAAAAGCAATAAAAAAGCCCTAAATCGTTATAATTCAGAGCTTTATTACTTATATGAAGTTATGTAACAACATATAATTTTAATGTATTGGTAGGCATATCCAGACTCGAACTGGAGACCTCTACGATGTCAACGTAGCGCTCTAACCAACTGAGCTATACGCCTAAAGTGCTTTGCATCATATTCAGTTTTGATTTTTAAGACAAGTCCTTTCTGTGTTTTTTCAACACATCCGAGCAAGTTTTAAGCAAATCAAAAAACACCTGCTCTGAAACACGGTCATGTTCAGGCGCATAAGAATATTGTTGATAGCACACGCCTAAACGCTTAAATGCCTCTTGTTCATTTGCATCTACCTGCGCTGCTAAACGCTGCATCCACACACTCACTGTTTCTGCATCCTGTTTTTGCAACTGAGCGGGCAATCTTTTAGAAAATTTGTCTAAGGCACGATTTATGCGAGAACCTTGCTGACGTTTTTTCCAAAAAATCCAGCCAAAATACCCTGCTAAGATCATGAGAATACTTGAAACCAACACCGCTGCCAAAGCATAGTTTGAGTGCAGCCCTAAGCGTCCAAACCAGTGACGCTGTGACTCGGCATCATAACCCACGACCTTGCTTTGCCATTGATAACTTGCATAATCACTCCACACCCGTAAAGAACGAATAAAATTAGAATGTTGGTATTGCCACATTTGTGTGTCAGCACCCAAAACGGCCCGATCATCTGCCATTAGGTTTTGCATACCATCATCTATACGTTGAGGTGCAATGATGGCTGTCGGGTCTATGCGTACCCATTGTTGATTGAGCAACACTTCTGTCCAAGCATGTGCATCTTGCTGTCGTACTTCCCAGCTTTGTCCATCGGGTGCAAGTTCCCCACCCTGATAGCCCACGACTACACGCGCTGGAATCCCGACATAACGCATCAATAAGGCAAAACTTGAGGCATAATGTTCACAAAAACCTTGCTTACTCTGAAACAAGAATTCATCGACTCGGTTTTGTCCGAGCATTCCAGGTTTTAAGGTATAACTAAAGCCATTATTGCGATACCACTGCAATACATTCTGCACGTAGCGTTCAGGTTGTTGCTGACTTTGAGCAAACATCTGCAGGGCAAATTGCTGAGCTTTTGGGTCAGATTGCGTCTGTACCTGAACATTTAAACGCTGGCTAAAGCGTCGATAACGCTCGTTCTGTGCATCATCCCCTTGAATACGTGCGGATTCCCCAACCCACTGCAAAGCAATCGGTTGAATCCGACCATTTTGACGCTGTGGCACCATACTCCAATCACGGCGTAATACATAACCGTGTTGATTCGGTACAGATTTTTCCAGCGCCATAATCCACTGTGCACGTGGGTCTGCTGCAATATATTGATACTGAAAATCGACTTGCTCTGGCTGTAATTGTGCTGCCTGAACGGGTTGTTGATTGCTAAAATTGCTTGTCCATGTGCGACCATCATATTGATCAAGTACCATCGCCCGCCAATATAGTTTTGAACGTGGCGGCAGTTGCTGCATATTCCCCACAATACGAAATGCCAAAGCAGAAGATTGTGATAATTCGGCAATATCGCCCGGTGACATCGTGTCACTAATACCTGTCACGCCTTTGGCATCAGGAATAGGTACATGCCACAATGGCGGTAAACGTGGAAAGAATAAAAACAATAATAAAAAGAATGGCAAAGCGTATGCGATAAACTTGGCGACATTTTTAAGGTCATGCTTTGCATCTTGCCTGCTCGAATGACGCGACGCATAATCTGAAAATGCACTTTTTTGAATCCGATATAACCCAATTAAACAACTGATTAAACATAGAATGACCAACACGGTCATCCACATGCTTTGGCTGTATAAAAATGAACTGGCACTCACAAAGAGCGCAAAATTAAATAAAATAATCAGGTCGCGCTGGGTATGACTTTCTAAAGCTTTGGCAAACAAAAAGGTGCTTAATAAGGCAACACCAGCCTCTACGCCAATCAGGCTTTTATAACTCAGATAAATGCTGGCTAAGGCACAGCAGGTCAATCCATAAGTCCAAACTTTAGAAATACGCGCTGTCTTGTTTTTATAGTGAAGATACAACAGCAACAACATGAGTCCGAAAATGACACTCAATGCCACAGGGCTAAACAGCATGTGAGCAGCCAAAATTAAGATCAGGCTAAGCAGAATAGATTGCTGAATCGAATTGTGCATGATCATCAAGCCTGTGCCAAAAGAATTTTTGCCTGTTTCAACTGCCGCTCGCCTACGCCTTTTTCAAGGGTCGCATGCGGCAAAAACATCGCATAATTCAACTGTTGTTGTTCACATTGTTCAACTAAGCCCATCATCAAACTTAGTTTTTCTTCGTGGGTCGGTGCAGGCATGTGTTCATAGTGAATGTCGATACTCTGTTGATCCTGATATTGTTCAAAAACTTTCACATATAAGCCTTGCCCTCGTGCCGCTTGCTTCCACGACACAGCTTGCAAAGAATCGCCCAATTGAAAATCACGCAGCTCACGAAACTCGTCTAAATCAGGTTGAAAGCTGTGTTGATGCTGTTTATTCTCTGCGCTATACATGGCGGCTTTGGGCGCAACCCACGCGGTACGTGTCAAATTCAAATAAGTCCACGCACGTACCAAGCCAAAAGGATAAACCGAATAAATGTGTAAATGAGGGAAATTAAACTGCCCACGTTGCTCCGCAAAAAATGTCAATACATACTGCTGCTGGGTGTCTTGGATGAGAACCTTTTCTAATTGATGATTGGCTTTAATCCATAAATAACGTGCCTGCGCGACCTCTTGTTTGAAATGCAATTGTAATTGCAACACTTCACCTACTTGCCCAACTTCGGTGGTCACAATTTCAATTTCTAATTCATGCAACTGCTTAAAGGTCAAATAAAAACTGATACATAAAATGGCACTGATCAAAAAGCAAAAGCCTAAAATCAGGTTATTGCCATAATTCACACCTGCAATAAACGTGATTAAAATCAGCACTAAATACAGATAGCCCTGTTGGTAAATAAAAACCAAAATATCTTTTTGTTTTAAGGCCTTGTGTCGATCAAATTTAAAACGTGTCTTGATCCAGTTTTGCCATGCCTGCTTAAACATGCGTGTACTAACTCACTTTAACCTGTTGCATCACATGCAAAGTTTCTGCCTCACTCAATCCAATACGATGTGCGGCAACTGCCACAAATACCGCTTGAATATCATCGGCAGTGACAAAACTGCGTTGCTCAATTAAGGCATGTGCTTGCGCTGCTTTTTTAAGTGCCAAAACACCACGGGTAGATAATCCGTGACGCGCTTTACGGGTTTCTGCGGCTAAGTCGAGTAAGTAGTCTAGCGCGGTATCTGACACATAAATTTCTGTGACCAATTGCTGTAAATTTAAAATTTCTGTTTCAGTAAAAATATGGGCCAAACTGGCAATCAGCGCATGTCTGGAGTTTTGTTGCAACAGCATTTTTTCAGCAAAACGCGATGGATAACCCAAAGACAGACGCATTAAAAAACGATCAAGCTGTGATTCTGGCAGCGCATAAGTACCACTTTGAAACAGTGGATTTTGTGTGGCAATCACCCAAAAAGGTTGCGGCAAGCTATAACGCACACCATCCACCGTAACCGCGCCTTCTTCCATCGCTTCCAACAAGGCACTTTGGGTTTTAGGCGAACAACGGTTAATTTCATCTGCCAATAAAATTTGGGTAAAAATAGGGCCTTGCTTAAACTCAAATTGATGTTCTTTTTGATTAAACATATTCACGCCAATCACATCACTGGCCAGCATGTCATTGGTAAACTGAATACGCTGAAATTGCAGACCCGCCAAGTGCGATAAGGCACTCGATAAAGTCGTTTTACCTAATCCGGGTAAATCTTCAAAAAGCACATGCCCGCCCGCCAACAAACAACTTAACGCCAATTTGGTCTGCTGTTCTTTATCTAAAATAATGGTATTAATTTCAGTCAAAAAAGCCTGAATTTTTCCAGCATAAGATTCAATCTGTGCATTGAGCTGTTGCTGCGCTTGCGTCAGTTGTTGTTTTTGAACTTTTTCTGTACCCCAAATCACAGTAAATCCCCTTATCCCCAATAAAAAACGGCGCATGTTTAAACATACACCGTTTTGCTAAATTTCCAAAGAAATCCTCGAGATATTCTAAACTGCCTAAAAAAGTAAGTTTTAAACAGCTCGTATCTCTATACGTTTCCATCGTGATACGGGATTAACACGGACACTTTTTCAAACCACCTTTTGCCGATGGATAACGCGCATCGACACAGTAGCGATAAAAAGTCTTCGGATCCATGGCTTCTAAATCTGGATGATGCTTACGCATGTGTTCCAAATAATTCTGATAATCGGGTACACCGACCATTAAACGAAAACTTTGTTGCAAACGCTGCCATAAAGTAGCGATACGCGACCAGTTTTTCGGATTCAGAATCAAATCCTTTTGCGACATGATGGTCATTTTAATGATGTTGTAAATCACCGTTTTACCTTGTTGGGCAAATTTAAGCTTAATCATGTGCTCACTCCTAATGACCGCTATTCGGCTGAATCGTTTCAGGATCGCGATAAATCGCTTCGGCTTCATGTACGGTTGGCGTTGGATTTGCCAATGCACGACGAATCACCCCAATGGCAGCGAACAACATCACAAATGCCACAATCATAAAGAAACCACATAACACGGCATTAATTTGATTGGACATCACAATGGTTTGCATTTCAGTCACTGTTTTAGCAGGTGCTAAAATTTCATTACGTTGAATTGCTGCACTGAAACGATCCGCTTGCGCCAAGAAACCAATTTTTGGATTGTCATGGAAAATCTTTTGCCAGCCTGCGGTCATTGAAGTAATGAACAAGAAAACCGTTGGGATAATCGTCACCCAAACATATTTTTCTTTTTTCATTTTAAACAGAATCACTGTACCTAAAATGAGTGCCATCGCTGCCAAAATTTGGTTACCAATACCAAACAGTGGCCATAAGCTGTTAATACCGCCTAAAGGATCGACCACGCCTTGGTAGACGAAGAAGCCCCAACCAGCCACCGCAACTGCTGTGCCAAGCAAGTTACCAAAGAAGTTATGTGAATTTTTCACTGCAGGAATAACAATACCTACAGTATCTTGCACCATAAAACGGCAAGCACGTGTGCCTGCATCTACTGCAGTTAAAATAAATAAGGCTTCAAATAAAATGGCAAAGTGATACCAGAATGCCATCATCGAGCGGTTATTAAAAATCTCAGTGATAATATGTGCCATACCAATTGCAAAAGTTGGCGCACCACCAGTACGTGACAGAATCGAACTTTCACCGACTTCTTTTGCCAAAATGGTTAAAGCCTCAGGAGTCACTACAAAGCCTAAATTTCGTACCGCTTCTGCTGCACTTTCCACCGTTGTACCTAAAACTGCAGTGGGTGCATTAATGGCAAAGTACACGCCTGGGTCTAGCACCGTAGCACAAATCATTGCCATGATTGCCACGAAAGACTCCATCAACATGCCGCCATAACCAATCATCCGAATGTCTTTTTCGTTATTGACTAGTTTTGGCGTCGTACCTGAAGACACTAAGGCGTGGAAACCTGAAATCGCACCGCAGGCAATGGTAATAAATAAGAATGGGAACAATGAACCCGCAAATACTGGCCCTGTACCATCAATAAAATGGGTCACCGCAGGCATCTTCATTTCAGGCATTGCAAACACAATCCCGACAGCCAAACCCGCTATAACACCAATTTTTAAGAACGTCGATAAATAATCACGTGGCGCCAATAACAACCACACTGGCAAAACTGAAGCAATAAAACCGTAGGCAATTAAACACCACGTTAATTCTGTGCCACTTAAAGTAAATAAAGGCCCCCAGAATGGATGCTGTGCAACATTTTCACCATAAATAATACCCATCATCATCAGGACAAAACCAATAATGGAAACCTCAGCAATTTTCCCCGGGCGAATAAAACGCATATAAATGCCCATGAAAATCGCAATTGGGATGGTGGCTGCAATACTAAATACGCCCCACGGACTATTGGTTAAAGCTTTCACGACAACCAAAGCGAGTACGGCAAGAATAATCACCATCACGCCCAGCGCACCCAGCATGACAATCACACCAGCAAATGAACCCAACTCTTGTTTTGCCATTTCTCCCAAAGAACGCCCATCACGACGTGTAGAAATAAACAAAACCAAAAAGTCTTGGACTGCACCTGCCAACACCACCCCGACTAAAAGCCAGATCGTGCCGGGTAAATAACCCATTTGTGCTGCAAGAATAGGCCCAACTAAAGGGCCTGCACCTGCAATCGCGGCAAAGTGGTGACCAAATAACACACTTTTATTGGTGGGCACATAATCTAAACCGTCAGCCAAACGATGTGCGGGCGTTAAGCGTCGCTCATTTAACTCAAATACTTTGGTGGCAATAAATAAACTGTAGAAGCGGTATGCAATGCTATAGACACAGACCGCAGCTAAAACTAACCAGACTGCATTGACGTGTTCGCCTCTACTGACTGCCAATATCCCAAAAGATACTGCACCCAATATAGCGACCAAAAGCCATATAATTTTTGAAGTCAGACCAGACTTCGGTTGAACTGTTTCCATGTCAATCTCTCTTCTTGTTACATTTTTTAAGCGTTACTTTTATTGTCGAGATTTAGGGGCTGTAGACACTTCGTCTATGTTTGCGACTACGCATATTTTTTAACTGATATAAGGCATGAGGCAGGAAATTTAGTCATTCTAAATGACTGACTCATAACGAAATAGCAGCAAAAAAATATGCTTGTCCTTCGCTGCGCCTTGCACTGCAAACAAAGCAGTGCTTGTTTTTGCTAAGGCTGTGGCTAAAACTTTCTCAGATTGCGTTATGAAACTTGGCAATAGTCTCGCTATTCCCTGCGTTTCATGCCTGATCTGCTCAGTTTTAGCCTACAGCGCAAGCCATTTATGAAATGTCTACAGACCCTTGCTTTAATTCCTAAATCCTTGGTTGATCCTGCTCCTTTTATTTTGATGTCTGCTGCCCTTACATCCATAGTGTGCGCTACCGTACACTTAAATGGAGCACCAACAGTTTCCTATACTTTTCACCTATTCTTTTACCACATAATCAAATCAACAAAAAAGGGGGATGACGCGAATCATCCCCCTCTTTTACTTATGATTTATCAATAAATCATTATGCGCGTTCTAGGTATTCACCTGTACGTGTATCTACACGAACGCTTTCTTCTTGCTGTACGAATAAAGGAACACGTACCACTGCACCTGTTTCTAATTTCGCTGGTTTACCGCCACCACCAGAAGTATCGCCACGTACACCCGGATCAGTTTCGACAATTTTTAATACCACGAAGTTTGGTGCGTTTACAGTTAAAGGCACACCGTTAAACAACATAATGGTACATTTTTCGTTTGAATCATCTTTTAACCATTTTGCAGCATCGCCCATTGCGGTTTTGTCAGCAGCAATTTGCTCAAAAGATACAGGATCCATGAAGTTCCACATTTCGCCATCGTTGTAGAGGTATTCCATTTCTACTTCTACAATGTCAGCTGCTTCTAGTGAATCACCAGACTTAAATGTTTTTTCTAAAACTTTACCAGAACGAAGGTTACGAAGTTTTACGCGGTTAAACGCTTGACCTTTACCTGGCTTTACATATTCATTTTCCATGATTGAACATGGGTTACCATCAAGCATAACCTTAAGGCCTGACTTGAAATCATTCGTAGAATAATAGGCCATGACTGGCACACTCCAAACTGACTAACTTAACTATTTATGTTACAAAGCAAATGACCAACGCAGCTTTGCGATGCTCGCCATCTTGCAACATCTTTTTTCATCGGACGTATTGTAAATGAGCAAGCCATAACGAAGCAATGAAAATCCACTACCGATCACCTCAGGATATCGGTAAAATCAGCTGTTTTGTAATGATTCTGATTCAAAGCGATTAATCATTCGCGGCATTCACGCTCAATGAACAAAGAATTCATCTACGCTAAATAGATGTGTACTTGGTTCCTTTCACCTCATATTTAAATCTTTTCTGGCATGATCAACTACCTGTACCAAGAACAAAACTGGCAATCTCAACTCAGTGACTTGATCACCGACCCACGCGAATTGTTAAATATTTTAGAGCTGTCTGAACAGCAGTTGCTGTCAGGTGCTTTACTGGCATCAAATCAGTTTAAATTGCGTATCCCGCGTGCATTTGTGGCCAAAATGCAAAAAGGCAATCCACTCGATCCTTTACTGTTACAGGTTCTGCCACATCATTTAGAACTGGAAGATCATCCTGGATTTGTGACCGACCCTTTGGGTGAGGAACAAGCCAATCAACAACCTGGAGTCTTACACAAATATAAATCACGCTTTTTGCTGACCTTGACTGGTGCTTGCGCAGTACATTGTCGTTATTGTTTCCGCAGGCACTTTCCTTATCAGGAAAATCTGCCAAAAACTGAAGACTGGGACAATATCCGTAATTACATTGAAAGTCAGCCCGATATTAATGAAGTGATTTTAAGTGGTGGCGACCCGCTCACTTTGTCAAATCGTAAATTAAATATCTGGATTGAGCGATTGGCGTCTATTCCGCAAATAAAATTTTTGAGAATTCATTCACGAGTTCCGATTGTTATTCCCAACCGTGTCGATGAATCGCTGATTTCCTTACTAAAAAATAGTAGGCTGCGTATTATTCTAGTGGTACACTCGAACCACGCATCAGAATTAGATGACTTTACCTGTTCGCAACTTGCCAAGTTAGTCGAACAAAACATCACCGTTCTGAATCAAGCAGTCTTATTAAATGGGGTCAATAATTCTGCTCAGGTCTTGGTCGATTTAAGCTATCGTCTTTTTGATGCGGGGGTGATGCCTTACTATTTACACGTGTTAGATAAAGTAAAAGGAGCGCATCATTTTGATTTAATGCCGCAAGACATTGATCACATCTATAAAGAGCTTTTAGCGAACTTACCCGGCTATTTAGTTCCTAAACTCGTTAGGGAAATTGCGGGCGAAAAAAACAAGACACCGCTTTTTGGGGTTTCAACTTATTGAGTTAAATAACAATCATGAATATGAATACTTCAGATCTTTTTCTAGTTCCCAGCGAACTAAAGCTGGAGCAATTGAGTTTTTGTCAAAATACGGTTAAAAGCATTCAGGCATGGGCAGCGGATTTATCCATTTTACAATTGGGTGATTCTTCCCAAGCTCTATTTAATGCACTTTTAGAAATTTCAGAACTGAAATGTCAGGAAACATTACGTTTTGACTTAATTCAAGCTATTCATCCGACACTTGAAAATGTGCTTACCAGTCTGGAAAAGCATTTTTTCAACCAGGCTTTGATTAGTAATGACCGCAACGATCATATTATTGAACTCGCGCTGTTATTACGCAGTCATTTCGCCAAAGTCTATATTAATATTTCCCGACGTAGCCACCAACAACTCACCCAACAAAAATTTTCTTTATTTGCCTTTAATTTAAAAAAGAACTTACAAACTGCACGAGTTCTATCTAGCTATTATGCTTTACAACAATTAGCTCTACTGCGCTATCAACAACACATGCTTTATAGCCACGCCTTGCCAAATCAGTGGTTAATTGCACACCAACTTTTAGATACAGCTATTCAACAACATTATTATTTAAATAATATTAATCAGTTACAAGGCACACAACATCAACTGATTAATATTGCTCAAGCCTATGCACAGCTGATTTTATTGGAAATTTTCAATACCCATCAAATTCGACCTGCAGAAATTCAAGGCTTATATCTCTGTAGCTTTGATTGGGCAAAACTGATTCAAGTTTTACCCAAAGAAACGACGCTTTCACGTTATGTGGTCGATGCAAGCAAAGATCATCCACCTATTTACAATACGCACCAAAGCCAAGGTTTTCATGCCAATATTTTTATTGCAACTCAACCCCTACTCGATCATTTAAATGAAGCTCAAGGTCGTAAAGGTGAACATTTATCACGCAATGAAAAGCTATTCTTAACCCCTGCTTTGCATTTCCATTTGCACAATATTTTGACCAATACGGCAGAACGTGTGCATGAGCGTTATGAATATTCGGCACGAATTAAAATTTGCTTTGGTTTGACTGTGGCACATTTTTATCTGTCTAATGGTAAAAACTTCAATGAAACGCTGTCTTTGGGCGATAACTACCAATTCCAGAATGAAAGCCAGTTTATCAATGCCATGCATACCAACTCTACGGTAGATATTAGCGCTGTTAAAACCTTAGACCGTGAAGCCAAACAAATTTACAATGCCGATGTTTTAGATATTAGTGTCAACGGCTATCGTATTAAATGGACGGGTGAAACACCGAAAAACCTTAAAACAGGTGAATTTATTCTGGTTCAGGAAAATAGCCAAAGTCCGTGGCGTGGTGGTGTCATTCGCTGGATTAAACAATCTGCTGAAAAAAGCTTAGAACTTGGCTTGGAAATTTTAACCCAAGATATTTACCCTTGTGCTGTTTTTGTTAAAACAGATCGGCATACAGGACATTATCATCCAGCATTATTGGTACAAAGTACGCAGGTCAATGAAGTCAATACCTCATTGATTTTGCCAAGTCTGCAATTATTACGTGACAAACAAACCGTACAGCTACGTTTAGGTGAAGAAGAACTAAAAGTGTTCTTAATTAAGCCGTTATTGATTACCCAAAGCTTTATGCGCTTTGATTTTGAGTTGTTGAATGACCAACAACAGCCTTTACTTGATGGTTTTATTCAGAAACAAGTGAATGAAGTTAAAAATCACGATTTATGGGAAGCATTAAAGTGAGAAATCCATTATTGTCTAAAAAGCTCAAACGTACCGAAACACGTTTACTCATAATCGATGACAACCAAATACGTTTTAATCAAATTTGTGAACAACTCACTGCAAATGAGCACCGTGTTCAGGCTTATCTATTAGATGACATTAAAAACTTTGAAAAACAATTACATTTAACTTGGGATTTGGTGATCTTTGGTCGTGCTTATGACCTAAAAGTCGATCAGGCACTCACTTTAATTCGTGCATCACAGCAACCAAATTTACCGCTACTTTTGCTCAAACCAGACGATTACGATGCCACGCAATACACCAGTTATGTGCGCAAAGGCATCTATGACATTATCAATTTAGATTACCCCGAACGCTTCTATTTTGGCTTAATTCGCGCACTGTCTTTTAGTCGCTTACAGCAGTCACAAGAACAACTTATGACTGAACTGGAAAATGCACAATCACAAGCTCAGGCGTTGGTCGAAGACAGTAGCAAAGCAGTAGCCATTATTCAGGAAGGAATTCATGCACAAGCCAATGCTGAATATTTACAGCTATTTGGTTTAAAAAGTGAAGATGACCTTATTGGCTTGCCATTATTGGATTTATTGCAACCGCAAGATATTACAGATTTTAAATTCCGCTTTAAGAAAGTCAGTCAAGGACAATTTGAACACGGCCGTTTTGATATTCATAGCCAAAACCCGCTTCTGGCAAAACAAAACCCACTCAAAATTGAATTTGTTGGAGCAGCTGACGACGCCATACAAATCACCATAGATATTGAAAATACGGCGCAAAATACTGTCCCTGCTCAAACGACAGCAGACAAAGCAGCGGCAAAACCAAGCACATACCAATTGGTAAATCGCACTTTAGCCAAACAGCCTTCTAGTGCCAATGCTTTGGTGGTGTTTTCTTTGGCGAACTGTCCTGAATCAATTTTCCAAGCCGACTGGCAAACCACAAAAAATTACTTTACCAACATTCAAAATTTTTTAAAAGAACAGACCAATGTACCATTATTTAATGTGAGTAATGGTTTAGTGGTTGGTTTGTTCCAAGCAGAATCGCCTGCAATTTTAGAATCGAAACTGATTGGCTTAAATTCACTCACGAAACCGCAATTACTTACGGTAGATCAACATACTTACCCACTTAATTTGCGTATTGGTTATGTGCCATTCACTCCAGACATTCAAAATGAAAGCAGTTTTGAGCAACTGATTAGCCAAGGTTTTGCCAACGCATTACCACAACAGCAAGAACAACATAACTCAGGTTTAACCTTAGACTTGTCCTTTGGTGAATCTAACTTAAATGTAATTGAATCTGCTGCAGCTGTACCACAATCGTATAGTGAATCTGCGATTATTGCAGCGATACGTCAAAGTCTTGATCGTGGTGAAATTCATCTGAAGTATCAACAACTTTATGATAAGCAAGACACCAATTTATATACCTATGAAGTAACTAGTGGCTTTATTTTCAATAGTGAATGGAAATCACTGACAGGCTTAATAGATTTGGCTGAAGACCCAGAATTATCCATTAAACTGGATCGTTGGATTTTGGTCGAAGCTTGTAAACAATTGCACAACTTCATCACCCAATATCCTGAAGCGAAGCTGATTATCAATTTAAACAAATTTGTTTTATTACAAGACCGCAGCTTCCCTGAGTTTGTGTCTAAACTGATAACGATTATTGGTAGCCGCCTCAGCCATCCATTAATTTTGCAATTCTCTGAAGAAGACATCAGCCAAAACTTAGGTGATGCGCAGAAACAAATCAGTTTATTACGTCAGCACGGCGCTGAAATTTCTCTGCGTGATTTTGGTCATTCGATTTATAGTGAATCTATCTTGAAACAAGTCGATATTCACTACTTGACCTTGCACAGTGCACTGACTGAAAAACTGGCTGCTGATGACTCGACGCAAGAATTACAGGAACAATTGAGCATTTATAGTGAAATTAAACCTGTAGAAGTGTTATTGCGTGACTTAAATGATATGAACCTGTTTGCGAATGCGTGGAATGTCGATGCGCGCTTTATTCAGGGTGATTATTTCCAGAAAAAACTCGATCATTTAATTGATGTGCAAGACCAATAAGGTCTTGTGCATTAGGGTCTATTTGTAGACCCTAAAATTTAAGGCACAAAAAAACGGGCAATTGCCCGTTTTTTTCGTACTGGATATTAACGTTTGATAGAACGTGACATACCAGCAAAACGTTGTTTGAACTTGTCGATACGACCGCCAGTGTCAACGTTCTTTTGCTTACCAGTGTAGAACGGGTGGCATGCAGAACATACGTCAAGATAAAGAGTTTCTTTACCAACTGCTGAACGAGTTTCGATTACGTTACCGCAAGAACAAGTTGCAACTAATTTTTCATATTTTGGGTGAATATCGGCGCGCATCGTCGATTACTCCTAAGATTTAAGAAGGCTTAAGCTGTCATCGCAATTGGTCACTCTCATTAAAAAAATGAGGACATGCTTTAAAAGCAGACCAACACCACAACAGACCATTCTTTTGGCCCACCGAGACGGATACCGTCAGAGCTAAGCACAACAAGTTGGGCAATATTATACGGAATAAAATATTTTAAAGCTAATTATTCTTAGGAATTTAATTCCTGAGGTTCAGTCGAATCAGGCTGCTTTTCGAGATAATTGGCTATCACACCGCACACCATCAACTGAATTTGATGGAAAATCATGATCGGTAAAACAATCATCCCCAACGGCTGCCCAATAAATAAAATTTGCGCCATCGGTACACCACTGGCTAAGGTTTTTTTGGAGCTACAAAAAAATGCGGCAATTTGGTCTTCACGTGCAAAACCCAACCATTGCGGCACAACCCACGCCAACCACATCACAAGGGTCAATAACACGGAACAAGCAATAATCAACAGCAATAAAGTCATACCACTAACTTGATGCCACAATCCTGCTACCACTGCCCCACTAAATGCACCATAAACCACCATCAAAATCGAACCCTGATCAAATACCTTGACCAGCTTTGGTAATTTCAACATCTGAGGAAAAACATAAGGACGTAATAACTGCCCCAAAATAAATGGCACCAATAACAATAAAGTAATTTGAATAATCGAATTTGTCGGGTCAAAACCGTGTTCAGACTGCCCTAAAATAAAGATGCCTACTAAAACTGGGGTAATAAACATCCCAATTAAATTAGAGAATGACGCACTGCAGACTGCGCTGGCAACATTGCCTTTTGCCACTGACGTAAAGGCAATTGAAGATTGCACGGTTGAAGGCAAAAAGCACATGAACAAAAAGCCCCAATACAGCTCCTGCCCCAGCATTGGCACTAGAATTGGCTTTGCCAGCAAACCTAAAATTGGGAATAACGCAAAGGTAAAAGTAAATACCAACGCATGCAATTTCCAATGCATCATGCCCTGAATGACAGCTTCACGTGATAATTTCGCCCCATGCAAAAAGAATAAGATTGCAATGGCAACTGTCGTAATCACACTAAAAACTTCGGCTGCTTGCCCTGACACAGGCACGACACTGGCGAGGATGACCATCACAAACAAAAGAATGGTAAAGCGATCCAATGCCAATAACTTCAACATAAACACATCCTGTATATTCTTTTACTGTTGCAAAAAAGCCCAGCAATTTTTACCTTTCGATAAAGGTATATTACTGAGCAATATTCAAAAAGCGAGCATTTTCAGGCGATGTTCAATATTTTCAAAATGAATACTGAACAACATTCAGTTTATTGCGCCATAAAGGTCTGGTTTTTACTGCTTCACTGATGAAGACTTAGTTATTACGTGCGTTCTGATCTTGCTGAATCAATTCAACTTTATAACCATCTGGGTCTTCAACAAAAGCAATGACAGTTACACCACCTTTCATTGGCCCTGCTTCACGTACCACATTGCCGCCGCGCGCTTTAATTTCTTCACATGCTTTGTAGGCATCGTCTACCGCAATTGCAATATGACCATAACCATTGCCCAAATCATAGCTGTCTGTATCCCAGTTATGCGTCAACTCCAAAACGGTGTGATTTTCTTCATCGCCATAGCCTACAAAAGCAAGGGTAAAACGACCTTCTTCATAATCACGCTTACGCAGCAAAGTCATGCCTAAAACTTCTGTATAAAATTTTAATGATTGCTCTAAATTACCTACACGTAACATGGTATGCAGCATGCGCATGTCATTCATCCTTTTGTTCAATCGGTTTTGCTTGTATGTGTTGATGGTCACGTAACAATTTCGCCACCCACACCACTAAAATTAAAATAGGGATTCCAATTAATGTGGTCATGAGGAAAAAGTTTGGATAACCAATATTGGTCACTATAGTACCTGAATAACCACCTAAAATCTTAGGAGTCAAGGTCATGAGTGAGCTAAAAATTGCATATTGCACAGCAGTAAATGACACACTGGTTAAACTGGATAAAAATGCGATAAAAGCCGCGCCCGCTAAACCTGAAGCCAAGTTATCGACAATAATCGCAAAATATAACCATGCTGTGCTATATGGCTTAATCACCTTGCCCTGAATTTCAACCATATTGTTTGAAGATGATTGAACGATCGGCAAAGGTTGTATATCTACATCCAAAGCATTGCCTTCATGTGTGTTTAAATCGACCTGATAGGTTTGGCTGTGTTGTTGTACAGTTTGCTGTCCATTTAATAATACAGCTTGCAGTTGTTTACTTGGTGAGTCTGCCAAAAGCTGCCCTGCAATCGCTGCCGTAAAAATTCCTTGTGCATCTAGTTTTGCATCAAAATTTTGACCATCTAGCTGCAGTACAATTTTTTGCTGTTCGGTTAAGGCAGGCCCTGCATATTGCCCACGTACGACAATACTGTTGCTGGCTTCATTTTCGCTAATACGATTATCCGAAGTCAGTGGTAAAAACTGGAGTTGTGCAGTTTCAATCTCAGTTTGGTGCAAATACGGCATCGACACTAAACGTGACGGCGTATCGCCCGTTTGGTATTGCGCACGTACCTGAATTTCATCCTGTGTTGCTAAAACCTGACTAGGCACAGCCACTTTCCAATATCCAACTTCATCGGCCTGGGTTTGATATTGTTGCTGCCCCACAGAAACTTGCACATCGCTCAGTTGCTGTCCTGACTTCACCAGACCAATAAAAATAAGATTGGTGGATGATGCCAACACCGCGCCAACAAACATTAATTTCATAATGTTCATACGCTGTGCCAGTAAACCGCCCAAGAAGCCACCCACTAAACTGAAAATGACCCCATAAACCTTAACCGCTTCGGCAATTTGTTCTTTGCTAAAGTTCAAATCCTGATAGAACACATTGGAAATTACACCTGCAATAATGTCTGAAACTCGATAAAAACCAATCAAGAGTAATAACACCAGTGCCAGTTTCATGCCGTAGCGTTTAAAGAAATCTGCAACAGGATGCACCCATGTTTCAAATGCCATCTGTTTATTGACTGCGCCCAATTTGACCAAAATTGTGCCCATGCCTACAGCAGCCGCACCCGATGCAATAAAACGTAAAGCTTCTATAGAAAATAATAAAAATGCATCTTTGAGTTGGAATTGTTGTTTTAAGGCTTCGGTAAAATTACCCGAAAAGACGTAGCACAATACAAAACTGAATACCGCAACAAAAAACACCGTAACCAGACGAAAATAGTCGCGTCGTTGATAATGTTTGCTGACCCGATTCACTTGCGGTTCACGAATCACCAAAGTCGTGATAATGCCAATCAGCATCACCGCAGCCATCGCCAAATAAGTAATTTTCCATGCACTATAAATATAGTTGCCTTTAGCAGTACCTAAAGATGCAGCCAAAAATAAAGCACCTGCCCCTGCAACAATCATCCCAATGCGATAGCCCGCGTTATAAGTCGATGCCAACACGGTTTGCATTTGAGTTTCAGCCAATTCGATACGGTAAGCATCAATCACAATGTCTTGCGTGGCTGCAGAAAAGCCTAGTAATACTGCACCCAATGCCATTTGATATAAATGTGCCTGCCCCAAAGCTGGGTCAGAAAATGCCATGACTGCAATTGCACAGACTATTAAACATTGAGCAATGAGCAGCCATGCCCGACGTCGCCCTAGTTTTTTGGTTAAATAGGGTACGGGTAATTCATCAATTAATGGTGCCCAGACAAATTTAAAGGAATAACCCAAGGCAGCCCAACTAAAGAAAGTGACCGCACTTTTGTCAATGCCTGCTTCGCCCAACCACAAAGATAGACTGGAAAAAATCAGTAAAATTGGAATACCTGCAGAGAAGCCCAAAAACAGCATAATCAGCGCACGACGGTCTAAAAATGCCGTAAATGCAGCTTTCCACCCTGTATTTTGTGCTGAAGTTTGCCCAGTCTGTTGTGTGGTCATTCGATTATTATTTTCTATCAAGTCAAATTGTTGTTATTCAATCGCGGAATAGCTTCTGTTTCAACAGTATTTATGAAATTATCCACAACAGCCTTGTCATTTTGTAGTAAAAATTACGGCTTAGCTTGAATTTTCCGCTTAAACCTGTATACCTTTAAACTTCTAACTGCAATATTTCGTTTTGGATTTCTACAGTGACCCAAAGACTTGATCAAATCACCCCATCAATGACAACCAACACAACAACAGCAGCGCAAGATGAACAACAACCGCTTCTCAGCTCTGCCTTTGAACAAAGCGAAATACAAACGACTTTAGAAAATACACGACTCAAAGCAACACAACTAACCCATATTCCAAATTACGATAACATTCCCGCTTCGACCCGACGCATTAAACCGCTGAATAATTTTTTAGGACAAGATCGGGCACGCGCTTCGGTGGAAGCAGGTATTTCCCTGCCATATTCTGGCTACAATATTTTTGCAGTGGGTACGGCGGGATTGGGCAAACGTACCATGGTCAAGCGTTTGCTGCAGCAACATGCCAAGAGCATGCCCACACCGAATGACTGGGTTTATGTCAATAATTTCAAACACCCGCGCCAACCGATTGCCTTGCAACTGCCTGCAGGTCAAGCGCCTAAATTTCAAAGTTTGTTACATCAAACTTGGCAAACTATTTTAAAGCAACTCGAACGTCGCTTTACCGCAGAAACCTATCACAACCGCATTGAAATGATTCGTCAGCAAGCGGGTGATGAACAGCAACAAGCCTTAATTGAGCTGACCAGTGAAGGTGAAGAACTCGATTTAAAACTGATTGCGCAGGAAGATGAACATTGCTTTGTACCCGTGCATCTGAAAAATGACAAAATGCAGGAAATGTCTAAGGAAGATATTAACGCCTTGGACAGCAAAACCCGTGCAGAAATTGCGTCCAATATTCGTTATATGAATAAAAAACTGGAGCGTTTGGGTTTGCATTTAGGCGATTTAGAAGATGACGCACGTGACAAAGTACAAGACCTGAACCGTGATATTGCCAAACAAGTGGTAATGCCACGCATTGATATTATTCAAAATAAATATCCTAGTGTCGAAGGTTTGACTGAATATTTACAATACTATGCCGAAGATATTATTAATAATGTCGAGTTTGTTTTAGAACAGGAAGAAGATGATTTCCGTCCTGGCACCTTTAGCCGTATTCCTGCGCGCTACCAAGCCAATATTATTGTGACGCACAAACCCAACAGCGGTGTACCTGTTATTTTTGAAGATTTTCCAACCCATTACAATTTATTGGGGCATGTAGAACAACTCACGCAAAACGGCACCATTACCACTGACTTCACCTTAATTCGTGCAGGTAGCTTACATAAAGCCAATGGCGGCTTTTTGATGCTCGAAGCAGAGCAGTTACTGGAACAGCCTTATGCATGGCAAGGACTGAAACGCGCTTTAAAATCGGGGCAATTGAAACTTTCATCTTTGGAACACATGCTAACTTTAACAGGCAGCATTTCAATTGAACCACAAGCCATTCCACTAAATATTAAAGTGATTTTACTGGCAGAGCCTGAAATTTATTATGAAATTTTAGAGCTAGAACCCGAACTTGGCAGCGTGTTTAAAATCCGTGCCGACTTTACCGATACATTACAACGTAATGACGAAAACGAGCAGGCATATATGCAGCTGATTGCCGACTATGTGCAATCTGACAAATTATTACCATTTGACCGTTCTGCTTTGGCAGCTTTACTTACTGACTCAAGCCGTCAAGCTGAAGATCAAAGCTCACTCTCCTTACATGCCCTCACCTTGGGGGATTTAATTCGTGAATCGCATCACCATGCGGCACAGGCGGGCGATAAAACGGTTTCCGAACAGCATATCAATACCGCACTGGATCATCGCAAATATCGCTTAGGCTATTTAAGAGAACTGTACTGGCAAGATTTATCACGCGGTACGCAGTTAATAGAAACTCGCGGACATCGTTTAGGGCAAATTAATGCCCTGTCGGTCATTCACTATGCCGATGTCGAGTTTGGCTTACCTTCGCGCTTAACCGCCTCAGTCTATCAAGGCGGCGGCGATATTTTAGATATTGAACGCAGTGTTGAACTTGGCGGTTCTTTACATGCCAAAGGCGTGTTGTTGATGGCCAGTTTCCTCAAAGCACATTTTGGCCGTGAGCAAATTTTACATTTTTCTGCTGCCCTTGCCTTTGAGCAAAGTTATGGTCAGGTTGATGGTGACAGTGCAACAGTGGCAGAGCTTTCTGCTTTGATTTCTGCAATCAGCCAACTACCTATTGACCAATCTTGGGCCATTACAGGCTCCATGAACCAACTTGGTCAAGTACAGCCAATTGGTGGCGTGAATGCAAAAATTGAAGGTTTCTTTGATGCCTGCAAACTGCAAGGTTTAACTGGTAAGCAAGGCGTGATTATTCCACGTCAAAATATGCAGCACCTTATGTTGCGTAAAGATGTGATTGAAGCGGTAGAACAAGGTCAGTTCCACATTCACGCCATTGATACCATTGACCAAGCCTTAGAAATTTTAATGGCGCGTCCTGTGGGTAAACTCACTAAAAAAGGACGTTACAGTAAAGGTTCAATTTACGCTGCAGTGATGGAACAACTTGAGTATTGGCAAGCCATTGAAGATGGTGCTGAAATTGAAGAAGAGCCAAAGAAAAAGAAAAAGTCCAAGAAAGAAAAGGACAAAAAAGACCCAGAGAAAAAGGACAAAGCGCAAAAAGCCAAGAAAAAACAGAAATCGGCTGAACCATCTGATGCGGCAACTTCTGATGAAGTCACTGCTGAGTCGGCTGAAACTGCTGAACTTGCAACTGAAAGTACTGCGGTAAACTAAGTGCAGTGATTCAAATCAGCTATTCAAGTGAATTCCAGATATAAAAAAAGCGCCAAGGCGCTTTTTTTATATCAACTTTTTTGTATGGATGACTTTGGTCTAGTGTGACCCAAGTCCAATACTTTAAGCTTCAGGTGCTGGGCTGTATTGCTCAACTAAAGGCTTTAACTCACCTTTCTGGAACATATCCAACATAATATCACTACCACCAATCAACTCACCGTTAATCCACAATTGTGGGAAAGTTGGCCAGTTGGCAATTTTTGGCAAAGTGGTACGAATATCCTGATTTTCTAAAATATTCACATAAGCAAAAGGACGACCAATTTGACTGAGTGCTTCTACTGCGCGCGCAGAAAAACCGCATTGTGGAAATTGTGGTGTGCCTTTCATGTAAAGAAGAACAGCATGTTTAGCAATTTGTTCACGAATTAACGCTTCGGTATCGCGTACTTGTTCAGTCATTGGTAAATCCTCAACTCATCTGTGTGGCATTATACCCAAAACCGAGCAAAACAGTACGTCTAAAGCAATAAATCCAATTTTATTTACAATTAGGCTTTTCATCTGCAGTAGATTTTGCTTATATAAGTTTTTCCCTCCAACCTAACAGATAAGAGTTAGTCATGAATAACATTACCCTTGCTCCTGTGCAAACTGATCAACCATCACATTTGATGCCTGTATTTGGCCGTCAGCCGATCAGCTTTGTCCGCGGTCGAGGTTCTTATCTTTATACTGAAGATGGCACAGAATATTTAGATGCACTTACAGGCATTGCCGTATGTGGTTTAGGTCACGCACACCCTGCAATTACCGAAGCCATTGCAGATCAGGCGGCTACCTTAATTCACACCAGTAACTTGTTTGAAGTGCCGTGGCAGACTGCTGCTGCACAAAAATTGGCGCAAGTTGCTGGCATGGAAGAAGTGTTTTTTTCAAACAGTGGCGCAGAGTCTAACGAAGGTGCAATTAAAATTGCACGTAAATTCGGTCATATGCAAGGCGTAGCCAATCCTAAAATTATTGTTGCAGATCACTCTTTCCACGGTCGTACTTTGGCTACCCTGTCTGCAACTGGCAATAAAAAAGTTCAGGAAGGTTTTGCACCTTTGGTTGAAGGCTTTATTCGTGTGCCTTTTGGTGATGTCGAAGCCATTGAAGAAGCTGCGATTCAGCATCCTGATATTGTGGCTATTTTAGTCGAGCCGATTCAGGGTGAAGGCGGTGTGAATACTGCACCACAAGGTTTTAGTTACCTAGAAGATATCCGTCGCATATGTAATCAACACAACTGGCTGATGATGCTGGATGAAGTACAAACAGGAAATGGTCGTACAGGTAAATTCTTTGCTTATCAGCACACCAATATTGTGCCTGATGTATTGACTACAGCGAAAGGTTTGGGCAATGGCTTCCCAATTGGTGCAGTCATGACTCAAGGTCGTGGTGTGGGCGTTCTTACTGCTGGTAATCATGGCTCAACCTACAGTGGTACTGCGTTAGGTTCACGCGTGGTTTACACTGTTATTGACACCATCCAGAAAGAAAACTTGGTAGAAAATGCAGCAAAAATGGGTGGCTACATTGTGGAACAATTGCGTCAACAACTCGCAGACCAAAATGTAAGCGTGCGTGGTTTTGGCTTGATGATTGGTATTGAATTACCAAAACCATGTGCAGAGTTGGTCGATATTGCCCGCGATGAATACAAAATGATTATTAACGTAACTGCAGGTTCTGTGGTGCGTTTATTGCCAACATTAAATATTACTCAAGCCCAGGCAGATCAATTGATTGAACGCCTTGTAGCAATGATTAAAAAATTCTTGGCTTAAATAAATCCCTAACAAAAAGCCGCAGTTTGAACTGCGGCTTTTTGCTAACTAAATGGTCGATCAGTATATTATCAACATTCAATTAAGATGCTTCTTGAAACACTCGCCCACCTGGCAATTGAGAAAAATATTGTTTTAAGGCTTCCAAACAACGATGTACTTTCATCGGTTGTTGCTCATGTTTGGAAATGATTGCATACAAGGTAAATGCGGGTAATTTCCACTCAGGCAAAATTTCAACCAAACTGCCATTAAGCAAATCTTTTTGAATATCCAAATGCAAAATTCGCGCAAGCCCATGCCCTTGCATACACAAAGATTTAGACACCAACACATTATTGGTCGATAGACGCGAGCCCAACTCTACATCCACATTTTCAGCAGTGCTGATATGCTTAAAATTGAGTTGCTGAAAATTCTTCATAATGGTTAATGGAATTAACTCGTGATGTTTTAAATCTTCAGGACGTGAAATGGGCGCGGTTTGATTTAAATAACTAGGTGATGCGACTAAAACTTGGTCAATATGGGCAATTGGAATCACATGCTGGTTTTGATCTTCAATTTTTGGACTCATACGCAGCGCAATATCAATGCGACCATCAATCAGGTCAATGTATTGATTGTCGGTTTCTAGATGGATAGATAAACCACGATGGGCCGACATCCAATGTGAAAGAGCAGGAATCACATGATTCGCACCTAACTCAGGAGTGGTGGCAATTCGTAAATCACCGACCAGATCATCTCTTAATTCATTAATGCGGATTTTTCCGCGCTCAGCAGCGGCGAGCATTTCTTGACAGCTGTGGAAAAAAGCTTGTCCTGCTTCAGTCAAACTCAGTTTTCTAGTAGAACGATGCAGAAGTGTGACTTCCATTTCTTGTTCTAATGAACGGATTTGTTGACTGACGGCACTTGTGGTGATCCCTAGATCACGCGCTGCACCGCTAAACGAGCTTTTTTCAACAACACAAGCAAATACACCCATTGCTCGAAGTTGATCTAACATAAATTCCCTCTGAAATTATACAGGTGCTCTTATCTTTCGATAAAAGCAACCTATTGTATTATACGGTGAAATTTATGTTTTGTATTTGCAAAATTTAATTTATTGGTAAAACATTAGTCGGATTGATTGGCTTACCATCTAGGCGTACCTGAAACTCCAACATGGTACGTGTAGCACCCGAAGAGCCCATTTCTGCAATTTTTTGACCCGCTGTTACGTTTTGACCACTGCTCACATTCATCTTACTGTTATGTGCATAGGCGGTGATATAACCATCAATGTGCTTGATTAAAATCAAGTTTCCATATTCTTTTAAGCCATCTGCAGCATAAACCACCTGCCCATCTGCTGCGGCATAAATTGGGTCACCTACATTGCCACCGTAACGAATTCCTTTGATATTACTTGCCAAATTAAACTGTGCAATCACAGCACCTTGAGATGGTTTCACCCAGCGCAATGTGCTGCTACGCACCGGTGTACTTGGTGTTGTTGAGCTAGTGGTCGTGGTTGTAGTCGATGTTACCGGTGCAGGTGTCGTTGGTAAAGTGACTGTTTGACGTTGAATTGGTGCAGCCTGCGTTACAGGGCGAGTGCTTGTTGTACGTGGTGCATTGCCCGCTTTCAAACGAATCGACTGCCCGACATAAATACGATACGGCGGTGCAATATCATTCATTTCTGCAATGCTGAGATAGCTCAAACCATAACGTGCAGCGATACCACTTAAAGTATCACCTGAACGTACAGTATAAAAATTCGGCGCTGTTGCATAACGTGCAGAATTATTCACTTGAGGTTTAGAGGCACAACCACTCAACACGACGGTAGCCACAACAGCACTTGATAACACTAAGGTTTTCAACAATGCTGTTGGTGTGCTAAATAAACGATACTGAAACACCACAGGCATTCTTTCCTCTCTACAAATTCTAAATATTTTCTATTGCGCTAAGAGTAGCAAAAAAGTCCTTGTAATGAGGCTTACAAGCTACTTTTTCACAAAGTTATAACATTAGTTAGCCAATTTGGGAAAATTGACTGTGCAATGATTGCAAAACGTCATAATTGGTGGCATCCATCTGAATTGGTGTCACGCTGACATAGCCATTTGCTACCGCAAAAAAATCAGACTCAATTTCAGTTAAGCCTTTTTTCGGTGCAGCCACTGCCTCGCCCGACAAACCAATCCAATACACTTGACGCCCTCGTGGATCGACCTGACTAGTAATTGGCTTAGATTGGGTACGCTGTCCTTGATAGGTAATTTTTGTGCCCTGCAACACTGGCACATCTGGAATATTCACATTAAAAATATGTCGTGCAGGTAAACTTGGTAAACCTTGAGCAATAAAGTCATGTACCCACTGCGCTGCCTGCATATAATCTTGCGGATGCTGATAAGCACGTACATTATGCCCTGCAAGTGATACCGCAATCGCAGGCTGTTTCATCAAACGTCCTTCAAATGCCGCACCGACTGTGCCTGAGTACAGTACATCATCCCCTAGATTTGCACCGCTGTTAATGCCGCTGACCACCAAATCAAATTCGAAATCGAACAATCCATTCATCGACAAATAGACACAGTCTGCAGGTGTACCATTCACTGCCCAGACATCTTCAGCAATTTGCACAGGACGTAATGGTCGGTCTAAAGTCAGCGCACTCGAAAAACCACTGCGTTCACTTTCGGGTGCAACAATCACCACGCGACCCAAAGGTTTTAAGGCTTTCGCCAAAGCTTGGATACCAGGTGCAAACACGCCATCATCATTGGCTATCAAAATATTCACAGAAAAATCTCAGATAAAACAAATATAAAGGTTATATACTAAAATATAGCAACGTCGGTTCAATCTTAAACTTGTTTGTGCCTGATTCATGCCTAAGCACATTTAATAAGCACACGACAACAAAATGACTGATCAGCACATTTCATTGAAATATACAAAAGATTATATATATTTAGCGCTTAACATCCATCCAAAAATATATGTGATTCTCATGATTTTAGCTTTGTCATTTCGTCGTTTATTGGGTCTAGGTTTTGCTGCTGTATTAACGCAGTCTGTAATTGCAGAAGATTTGACTGCAGCAGAAGCCAATACGATTGTGAAAGAAGATGTTGCAGCGGCACAAGTCATGACTGAAATGTGCCCTGCACTGATTGGAAAAAATGCAAAATTAGATGCCAATATTCAAGTACTGATTCAAACTTATCTACAAGATTATTCAGAATCGAACATGACGCTTGCCAAACTACAAGCCGACGCAGAATATCAATCCGTTTTAGCTGAAGCGCGTGAAGCAGCAAAAGATACAGCCAAAGAAGAGCAAAAAGTAGTGTGTCAGGAAGCTTTAGAATTAGCACTTTAAATCACATGATTTAAATACTATTTTGAGCCTGTAAATAATTTTGCATACTCACCCTTTAAGGCAAACTTTCAAAGTTTGCCTTAAATTTTATGCTTAGTTTTTATATCTGGTATTTTTCCACTATTATTTTACGCTTTATATCAAGCCACTGATTTTCAAATTTCAGACTTTAATCTTCACTTTTTATACATGATTTGCGCTCAGATCACACAGCTTTAATACATTTTCACTCTTTCAATTCGCAAATAAATGATTCATCTTATAAGCACTTAAATGAATCGGTAGATTCAGTTCAAACAATATTTAAGGTACTTGATATGCAATTTTCTGGCTTAAAAAATTCACGTGCAGTTCATTTTTTTGGCGCAGTTGCGCTCAGTTTGGGTTTAAGTCAAGCCGCAATTGCGCAAGAAGAAAATATTGAAGTGACGCCATTACAACAAGTGACTCAGCAAGAATTAGCCGCTATTTATGTGTTATCTGAAGTTTGCCCTTCACTAGTCAAAGAACAAGATCAATTTCATCAGGGTTATACAAAACTTGCCCAAGAATATATGCCTAAAGAAAAAGACGCTGTTACTGCCTTAAGTAAACTCAGCAAACAAAAAAGCTTCCAGCCAATTTTAAAAGAAGCCCGTGCCGATGCCAAAGCTGCTGGAACAGCCAAAAACCAAGCAATTTGCCAAGAATTGACAGCATATAGCAGATAATACAATTTGGTTACAATACTTTTATCAATAAGCCGATTTCTCCCATAGAAGTCGGCTGAGCTTTGCCCTAAAATGCTAGCTCTTTTGTGCATACCTCAAGTATTGGAACCTCTTAGAATGACCCCAAAAAGCGCCCTTGCTGCATTATTACTATTACCAAGCTTTTCTTATGCAGCAACTGTCTTAGCTACACCACCAGAACTCAATAACAAATCATACGTTTTGATGGATTATGAGACGGGACAAATTTTAGCTTCAAAAAATGAAAACGAAAAACTCGCCCCTGCCTCAATGACCAAAATGATGACTAGTTTCATCATTGAACAAAAGTTATTAAAAGGCGAACTCACGGAAGATGAACAAGTCCGCATGAATGAGTCTGCATGGTGTCGTGGCAGCAGCACAGAATCATGTATGTATGTTCCTTTAAATGGCACAGCAACCGTACTTGAAATGCTACGCGGAATTATCGTGCAATCGGGCAACGATGCATCTAAAGCTATGGCAGAGCACATTGCAGGTAATGAAGGCACATTCGTTCACATGATGAATGAAGAAGCCAAACGTATTGGCATGAGCAATACCCAGTTTATGAACTCTACGGGTATGCCTGCTGAAGGTCACTTTTCTACCGCAAAAGATATGGCGACTTTAGCGCAGCACATCATCCATGACAGCTCAAAATACTACCCAATTTATTCTGAAAAAGAGTTTTCTTTTAATGGAATTAAACAAGGCAACCGTAATGCCCTGTTATATACCGACCCAAGCGTGGATGGTTTAAAAACAGGTCATACCAACGAAGCGGGTTACTGCTTAACCACTTCATCTAAACGTGGCCCAATGCGTTTAATTTCGGTGATTTTTGGTGCGCCAACCATGCAAGCTCGTGCAACTCAAACTCGTGAATTGTTAGCTTGGGGTTATGCAAACTACGAAACTGTACGTGTACAGCCTGCCAACCAAGTCTTAGCTAAAGCAAAAGTATGGTACGGTAAAAGCAAAGAAGCACAAATTGGTTTGCCAGAAAACTTTAACGTGACCATGCCAAAAGGCAAAGCCAACCAAATTAAAACTCAATTGGTGGTTCAACCTAAATTGACTGCTCCTTTGAAAAAAGGTCAAGTGATTGGTAAATATGTCGCAACCTTAGATGGTAAAGTGATTGCTGAAAAACCATTGGTGGCGTTGCAGGAAGTGGAAGAAGCGGGTTTCTTTGCACGTATGCTAGACCATATCAAACAATTCTTTAGCAACTTATTCTAAGATTCATAAGCTTAGACTAAAGCGCAAAGCACACATGCCCGCATGTGTGCTTTTTTATTTTATACTGTCCTCAATCCTAAATTTATAAGCTAAAGATTTGTCCATTATGAAAAAAAATGTGCGTGCTTATTTAGAGCAAACCCCAAAAATTGACGCAAGCTGTTATGTAGATGAATTGTCGGTGGTGATTGGTGATGTGCATTTGGCCGCAAATGTATCGGTTTGGCCATTTGCCGTGATTCGTGGTGATGTTAACCATATTCGGATTGGTCAAAATTCCAATGTGCAAGATCATGCCATGCTGCATGTTAGCCATAAAAAAGCCGACAAACCTGAAGGTTCACCGCTGATTATTGGCGAAGATGTCACAGTTGGACATGGTGTGACCTTACACGGCTGCACCATTGGCAATCGGGTGTTATTGGGCATCAACACAATTGTTTTGGATGATGTCATTATTGAAGATGATGTAATGATTGGCGCAGGGTCTTTAGTGCCACCGCGTAAGCGTTTGGAAAGTGGCTATTTGTACGTGGGTAGCCCTGTGCAAAAAGTTCGTCCTTTAACCGACAAAGAAAAAGAGTTTTTGCCTTATTCTGCACGACACTATGTAAAAGTGGCGGGGAATTATCAATAATCCCCCCCTCAAAGTTCTTTTTGATTGTTGTAATTTGAGGGATTACACGTTCTGCACCGTTAATTTTAAACTCAGTGTATGAATGACATGATTAATCTTATCAAATCGAGAGGCTGAATCTTGACTTAGAGTTTTATACAAAGCTTTACGGTCAATATCTGCCTCTTTTTCTATTTGTGCAATAGCTTTGACTTTGGCAACAACACCTAGCGCAAATGAGATCACATCCAGCATCACCAAATGAATCAAAGAACAAAGTACCCCTCACATCTTCCCACAACTACACAAACCTACATTTACAGTTTTAAAGAAATCCCCTTTCAACATAGCCACATCCCCCTAAATTTTGTAGAATATGCGTTTTACCCCATGGTGCTTTTCAATGACCGCTTGGACTGCTCACGTTACTGTCGCCACCGTTATCGAAAAAAACGGAAAATTCCTGTTTGTTGAAGAACATACAGAAGGTGTGACGCATAGCGTGTTTAATCAGCCTGCAGGGCATGTTGAAGCTGGCGAAAGCTTAATTGAAGCAGCAATACGTGAAACCATGGAAGAAACTGGGCATCGGGTGAAAATTAATGCCTTACTCGGTATTTATAGCTATACTCCGCCTATGTTTCCTGACCGCACCTATTATCGCTTCTGCTTTCTAGCCGAATCGCTGCAACATGATGCGCAAGCCCAGCTCGATCCCGATATTATTGGTACAGTATGGATGTCTGCAGACGAACTGGCTGAATCAGCACGTGCCCGAAGTCCGTTGGTACTGAAAGCGGTTCAAGATGCGCTCAGTGGTCAATCTTATCCTTTATCGCTCATTTACGAGCACCAAAATTCTCCCCTTATTTCTAGTTTGGATGCCTAATCCTATGCAACAACGTGTCATCGTCGGTATGTCAGGTGGTGTAGATTCATCTGTTTCTGCTGCACTTCTACTTCAACAAGGTTATCAAGTTGAAGGGCTTTTCATGAAAAACTGGGAAGAAGATGACGGCACCGAATATTGCACCGCAATGGAAGATCTTGCCGATGCGCAAGCGGTGTGCGACAAGCTAGGCATTAAATTGCATACAGCCAACTTTGCGATGGAATATTGGGATCGAGTTTTTGAGCATTTTCTTGCCGAATATGCCGCAGGACGCACGCCAAACCCAGATATTTTATGTAATAAAGAAATTAAGTTCCGTGCTTTTTTAGATCACGCCATGAATTTAGGTGCAGATTTTATTGCTACAGGCCACTACGCTCGTCGTGGTGAAACGCAGTACAACTCCAAAGGTGAAGCCTACGCTCCACTGTTACGTGGTTTAGATAAAAATAAAGATCAGACCTATTTCTTACATGCAGTGCATGGTCGTGAAATCAATAAAACCTTGTTCCCTGTGGGCGAAATTGAAAAGCCGCAAGTCCGAAAAATTGCCGAAGAACTAGATTTAGTCACTGCCAAGAAAAAAGACTCGACAGGGATTTGCTTTATTGGTGAACGTCGCTTTAATGATTTCTTAAAACAATATTTGCCTGCTCAAGCTGGAAAAATTGTTTTAGACGATGGCAAAGAGGTTGGTGAACATCACGGCTTAATGTACTATACGCTCGGTCAGCGTGGCGGGATTGGTATTGGCGGCTTAAAAGGTGTTGCTGAAGGTGCATGGTTTGTCCTGCATAAAGATATTGAAAACAATCGTTTAGTGATTGGTCAAGGTCATGAACATCCACTCATGCAAAGCACTATTTTATGGAGCGAAGCAATTGATTGGGTGGCAGGTGAACAAGAAATTCCAGCGTCAGGCTTCCGTTGTACTTGTCGCACTCGCTATCGCCAAGATGATCAGGACTGTGTAATTTTCAATGATGACAGCATGCCTGGCGGTGTACGTGTGGAATTTGATGAACCACAACGTGCAGTCACTCCTGGTCAAAGTGTCGTATTCTATTCAGGCGAAATGTGTTTAGGCGGTGGTGTGATTCACCATACCAATGCACCTAAACCCGATTTTATTTAAGGATTGTTTTGGATGACAGAGTTACCGTTTCAACAGTCACCAACTCTGAATGTTCGCCAAAATCGTGCCTTGGCGTTAGCGGGTGTGTTTCAAGCCACCCAGCTCACGCACATGACTGCACTCACAGGCAGACAAAGTATTGGTGAAAGCGGTAACTTTTATTTTGAGCAATTAATTAAAGCCAGTTTAAATATCCGTCCAAGTAGCAATCACAGTTCGCAAACTTTGGATTTTTTTAATCATTTGGCCGATATTTCTTTGGGTTTAAAAACGCTAGAAAGCAGCATCAACCAACCTTTTAATACTGCTCCTAAATCGCGTTTACCTAAACTATCCAATACCAAACTACCCATGTCGTATGCGATGGCACTCTTACAATTAGAAAAGAAAGTGTATAGCAATCCTAAATACGTCGAAATTATTGAGCAGTCACAGCAAAAAATCTTAAAACAACTTTCATTTTTTGATCATAACTATTTGCATCCCAGTATTATTGCCAATTTAGCCCAAACCTATGTCGATACTGCGGGACAAATTAACCCGCGCATTATGGTACGTGGCAATGCAGAAGCATTTAAGGATTCTGCACATACCAACCGAATTCGAGCTTCGCTTTTTACAGGCTTACAAATGGCACACCTTTGGCGTCAACTTGGTGGTAGTTCATGGGGCATGGTATTTAGCAAACGTAAATTATTACGTGATATTCAAGATCTGGCGCGTTTACAGTATCAGGTGGTTTAAACCATGCTGAACACGCTTTTGTTTTAGGTTTAATTCCAAAGTTTAAGGAATCGATATGAACGCTTTAACCGCACTTTCTCCATTAGATGGGCGCTATGCAAGCAAATGTGATGCTCTCCGCCCTTTCCTCTCTGAGTTTGGTTTAATCCATGCTCGTGTGACTGTTGAAGTGCGTTGGTTACAAGCGCTTGCCAATCGTCCTGAAATTACCGAAGTACCTGCTTTCAGTGCTGCAACGAATGCTGCATTAGATGCAATTGTTGCAGATTTCTCTGAAGATGATGCCAACCGCATTAAAGAAATTGAACGCACCACCAACCATGACGTAAAAGCAGTTGAATATTTCTTAAAAGAAAAAATTGCCAACATTGATGAGTTAAAAAATGCAGGTGAGTTCATTCACTTTGCTTGTACTTCAGAAGACATCAACAACTTGTCACATGCTTTAATGCTTAAAAATGGTCGTGAAGTATTGGTTGCAGCGATGCAGCAAATCATTGATTCGATTGTTGCATTGGCAGAAAAACACGCAGATCAACCAATGTTGTCACGTACTCACGGTCAAACTGCAAGCCCAACAACTTTGGGTAAAGAAATGGCAAACGTGGCATATCGTCTTGCACGTCAAATCAAACAGTTCAAGCAAGTTGAGCTTTTGGGCAAAATCAATGGTGCAGTAGGTAACTACAACGCTCACCTTTCTGCATACCCAGAAATCAACTGGCCTGCACATTCTCAAGCATTTGTAGAATCTTTAGGTTTAAGCTTTAACCCATACACGACTCAAATTGAGCCACACGACTATATGGCAGAATTGTTTGATGCGCTACGTCGTTTCAACACCATTCTAATCGACTTCAACCGTGACGTTTGGGGCTACATCTCACTTGGTTTCTTCAAGCAAAAACTGAAAGAAGGTGAAGTTGGTTCTTCAACCATGCCGCACAAAGTAAACCCAATTGACTTTGAAAACTCTGAAGGTAACTTGGGTATCGCCAATGCAGTCTTGGCTCACTTAGGCGAAAAATTACCAATCTCTCGCTGGCAACGTGACTTAACTGACTCGACTGTATTGCGTAATATGGGTGTTGGTTTTGCACAAAGCTTGATCGCATTTGAAGCTTGCTCTAAAGGTATTGGCAAACTTGAATTGAACGCACAACGTATTCTTGAAGATTTAGACAATGCTCAAGAAGTATTGGCTGAGCCAATTCAAACTGTGATGCGTCGTTATAACATCGAAAAACCATACGAAAAATTAAAAGCTCTTACACGTGGTCAAGCTATGACACGTGACATGATGGTAGATTTCGTGAATGGTAATGAGTTGGAAGGCGTTCCTGCAGCAGATCGCGCACGTTTAGCGACAATGACGCCTGCAACTTACACAGGTAATGCAGCTGAACAAGCAAAACAAATTCAAGATTTAATTGCTAAAATCTAATTTGTAAAAGCATTCATCACAATACAAAAATGCGAAGCTTCGGCTTCGCATTTTTATTAGAATAAAACAAATCTTCCAACTTAAACATCACATGCAAAATCAATTCCGCATTCAACATTACTGTGCTTTAGGCTTGGTTATACTCGCCATGCTTGCTGCCAGTATTCAACCACTGGAATTTGAATCGTGTCTACTGCATCAGGCAGGCACAGTTTTTATGCTCGCGGCTTTATTGATTGCGTTTAAAAAAGTAGGACTGAGTTTTTCTAGCTTTGTGCTGTATTTAATATTTTTACTGATTCATATTGTCGGAGCACATTATCTGTATTCTTATGTGCCCTATAATGATTGGATTTTGCACAGCTTTGGCTTCAATTTAGATCAGAGCATGGGTTGGTCACGCAATATGTATGACCGTTTTGTGCATTTGGCTTATGGTATTTTGCTCTACCCTGTTTTATTGCGCTTGTTTGAAGTCTGGTTTCCAAAAAACAAACCGATCGTTTTATATTTTTTAGTCATTCAATTTGTCATGGCAAGCAGTTTGATTTATGAATGGGTGGAATGGCTCATTGCGCTTGGCTTATCGCCTGAAGATGCTGAAAATTATAATGGTCAGCAAGGTGATATTTGGGATGCACACATGGATATGCTTTTAGCAACGATAGGGGCAATGTTTACGGGTGTACTAATGTGGATTTCTCAAAAAAAAAAGCTCATTAAAGTGAGCTTCTTAGATCGTCCTGAATAAAAGTTTGAATCATGCATTTAATTATCTTCATATTTTTCAATTATGGAAGTGGACAATATCGCTGCCAATCATCTTTCATTTTTTGCAATTCATTACCAGTCAATATCTCACTATAATAAATAAAATAGGTGGCATCAGGATATTGAATCTCATGTCTGTACATGATTCCACGTAGAGAAACAGACAACTCTTCTGGGAAGTTATCCGCTATATTCAGCTCTTCAAATTCATAATTAAAATAACAATTTTGCGTTGCAAGATATGCTTCAGCGACAGCCATATTTCTGCTCTAATCATAAAATATACTTTATTTTATCTGATTCGCTTCAATACTGGTCTGTATTTCGGTGGGTTCAATCCATTTCAGCAGCTTAGATTCTGACAAATGTGGGTATTTAAACCTGTCCAAGTATTCAAAGCAGACCTTGTGTCCTTTCGGCACTTTCTCTAAGTGCTGGCCAAACAACAAATGCCGATTGTATTTATCACCCTCAAATCGAATACTGACACGCTCAAATGCTTCACGACGACGAACCTTATGTAACTGATAAAACTGCACTACGCCACATTGCTGAGATGCAATCACAGGTGGATCATTTGGCTTTAAAACACCATACAATAGAAAAATGCAGACACTGGGTAGAAAGCTCAGCCAAAATAAAACTTTCTTTGAATCATGGTTAATGAGTTTGTTTTCAGCATAGAGCATTGCGAACATCGGAATAAACACGATGCTTAAGAATCCCAGTAACAAAATAAACGTAAGCATATGCGTCCAGGCTAAATCAAACTACTAACCTTATATCATAATGATTTGATTTGAAAAAATAAAAAAGCCCACAGAAGTGAGCTTTCCCTATCATTTGTAGAGGAATAAATTAAAGTTTCGGATCACGCATTTGGACTAAGCTTGAATTTGCTTTACTTAAACTTTCTATGACTTTATTCATTACAGTTGGAATCAGACTATCTGCCATTTGTGCAGCTTGTAAACCCAGCTTTTCACCCAAAGTTGGCTTTTTACGAGTTTGAATCACATAAATATCATGCTGTGGCAATAAGCTCAGTAAGTATTCATCTGAGGTTTGTAGCTTGTCTACCAAGTTTAAATCCAGTGCATCCTGACCATACCAATGCTCACCTGTCGCCACTTTTTCAACATTCAGTTGTGGACGGTATTTTTCGACAAAGTGCTTAAATAGTACGTGAGTTTGTTGCAATTCCTCTTCAAACTTAGCCTTGCCTTCTTCGGTATTTTCACCAAACATGGTCACAGTGCGCTTGTATTGACCTGCTGTGTACATCTCAAAATCTATATTTTTTTCTTTGAGCAAGCGATTAAAGTTCGGTACTTGTGCCACTACTCCAATAGAACCCAAAATGGCAAATGGCGCTGACACAATTTCTGAACCTATACATGCCATCATATAGCCACCACTTGCTGCGACTTTATCGACGCAAATCGTGAGATGGAAACCTGCATCACGCAAACGTACCAATTGTGCAGCTGCAAGCCCATAACCATGCACCATACCGCCTGGACTTTCCAAACGTACCACAACACGGTCACGTCCAGCTTTGGCCGTTGCCAAAATTAGGGTGATTTCTTCACGCAATTGCTCTACAGCAGACGCAGCAGTATCACCTTTAAAATCCAACACATAAATTTTTTGATTGTTCTTTTTACGGGCGCGCGCTTCACGTGCCATTTGTTGTGAAAGTTGTAATAGCTCGAGTTTAGATGCCGTGGTTTGCGCAATTTTTTTTCGTTGTTCATTAATTCGCGCATTCAAATGACTAATCCGAATTTCGGCAGGTAGTTTAGGTAAATGAAATAACATAAAAATGAGTTCTCAATTTAATTCGGTTTATTAGGACTACATTAGGTCAATTTCGACTTTTTCAATACTTTTTCTATCTTAAAGCAGCTTCTTTTTGAATCAATCGTAAATATCGTTTAGAAATCTGCCGAACAGCCATTAAACGTACAGCAAACCAAATTTGCCCCTGATAGCAAATCCCAATAATAAGTGCGTTGATCGGCCACCAACCAAACAGTAGAAAACTACCTCTACGCTCATGATCTGAAGGTGCAAGCATTGAATAGAAACACACTAAACCTACGCAGAAACACATTACGCAAAGAAATTCACCTACTGCACTGTGCAAGAACGGTAACTTATTTTTTTGATGTGCTTTTACATAGCGATAAAACTTAAATTTAGCATTGGCATCAATATAGTCTCGCCAAGACTGCCGAAAATGGGGATCACTTGCTTGCTGCTGTACCCTAAAATAAACAACAAGCACTATCACACCTGAAACTATCACAAATTGATCATACAACCAACGATGATAATTGCTCATATTGGGGCTTTGAGAAGTTGGAAACCACCCATCATGGTTAAAAAACGTTGCCAATCAAATACTCAGCAAAACCAAAAGTGCTGCTATCGTCTCTGCACTATGTTGAAATCCAAACAAGGCATCGATTATTTTTTTCGTGGCTTGGCGTGCTGGTTTTGCCTGTTGTCGTTCTTCTTGTGAAGGAAACTGCATTTTTTATTTTCGCTGCGCGTACAAAACAATCAATACTATAACAAAAAAACAGAATCCTAAGATTCTGTTTTAATAGCTTTCAGGACTTAAGCAAATTAACCAAAACGACCTGTAATATACGCTTCTGTTAATTGATGGTCTGGCTGAGTAAACACTTTTTCAGTTGCATTCACTTCAATCAAATCACCCAAATGGAAGTATGCAGTACGGTCAGATACACGTGCTGCCTGTTGCATAGAGTGCGTTACAATTGCAATTGTATATTGAGTAGAAAGTTCAGAAATTAATTCTTCTACTTTTGCCGTTGCAATTGGGTCAAGTGCCGAACATGGTTCATCCATTAAAATTACTTCTGGACTTACCGCAATGGTACGTGCGATACAAAGACGTTGTTGCTGACCACCCGACAAACCAGTACCTGGTTGATTCAAACGGTCTTTCACTTCATCCCACAAACCAGCTTTACGCAAACTGTTTTCTACAATTTCTTCCAAATCGTATTTATCGCGCGCTAAACCATGCAGTTTAGGGCCATAGGCTACGTTTTCAAAAATTGATTTTGGAAATGGGTTTGGCTTTTGGAACACCATACCAACTTGCGCACGTAATAATACGACGTCAAGGTTAGGATCATAAATGTCTTGGTTATCCAACATCACTTTACCCGTTACACGACAGCTATCAATGGTGTCGTTCATACGGTTTAAAGTACGCAAGAAAGTAGATTTACCGCAACCAGATGGACCAATAAATGCAATCACTTCATTTTCATAGATATTTAAATCAATACCTTTGATTGCTTCAGATTCACCATAGTACACATGCACATCATTGGTACTTAATTTCACATTTGAAGACTTCGCTTCTTTTTTGCTAGACGCTTGTGTATCAAACTGTGAAACAAACGAAGTTGATGATTGCTTCTGTTCTACATCTGGAGATGTAAATTGGCTTTGCTGTGGATTCACTTGTTTATCCTGTTCTAAGGAATTTGGTTTTTCTGTGCTTGCTACAGTATTCATATTCTGCCCTCAATTACCAGCGTACTTCAAACTTCTTACGTAACCAGATTGCAAGGCTGTTCAAGCCAATCATTAGCGCAAGCAATACGATAATGGCTGCAGCGGTACGTCCTTCAAAGAAGTTACGCAATTCATTACCCTGCCATAAGAAAATTTGCACAGGTAACGCAGTAGATTGATCAAATGGAGTTGCTGGTACACTGGCAACAAAGGCACTCATACCAATTAATAACAATGGTGCAGTTTCACCTAAAGCTTGTGCGACACCAATAATTGCACCCGTTAAAATACCCGGCAATGCAAGTGGGAGTACATGGTGGAACACAGTTTGTAAACGCGATGCGCCCAAACCTAAAGCTGCCTGACGAATAGACGGTGGCACTGCTTTTAACGATGCACGTGTGGTAATAATTACGGTTGGTAAAGTCATTAAACTTAACACTAAACCACCCACCAACGGTGCAGACAATGGTAAGTGCATCCAACCAATAAAGATGGCAGCACCTAACAAACCGAACACAATAGAAGGTACAGCAGCCAAGTTGTTAATGTTCACTTCAATAATATCAGTAATGGCATTTTTTGGCGCAAATTCTTCTAAGTAAATTGCCGATGCCACACCAATTGGAATCGAAATAAAGATCACAATTAGCATCATGAATAAAGAACCCATGAATGCACCCGCCAAACCAGATGTTGCAGGAGAACTACGTGAGTCTGGGCTAACAAAAATGTTGGTATTGAATGTACTTTCAATAATGCCTTGTGACTCTAACTTGTCTGCCAATTGACGTACTTCAGGGCTTAACTGTTGCTGCTCATCTGGCAGGCTACGGTCAATATTACCTTCTAACCATACATCTACGTTAGCATCTGCAAGTACTTTAACATCTTTGGTTTGACCAATCAGTGATGGATCAGCCAACACCATGTCACGTACACGGTACGCTTCAGAACTGGTATATAAATAGCCAAGATCATCACGCTGTGCTTCTAGCGCTTTATCTTTAGCAATAATGCCGTTCACAATGAGGGCATCCCAATCGACCATGCCCATTTCAGTTTGCCACGCAATCATACGTTCTTCGTATTGGGCTGGTGACTCACCTGCAATTGCTTTCGGTTTTGGACCTACATTCACAACTGCTGGATCGAAATAAATTGGAAGGCTCATGCTGCTTTGCCAAAATGCTGGCAAGCCTTTGGCCAAAATACTGCCAAAAAGCAACACGACAAAGAATAAACCTGCGATAACTGCCGACAGCCCCATAATACGGAAAGTTTTTTCCTTACGATGGCGCTTACCCAATGAACTGGCGATAGTCTTTTTACGTTGTTCACGTAATTCGGCAGCAGCTTGTGGATCTAACTGATCCAAAGACGATGTATTTGAAGTACTCATTAGTCGTATTGCTCACGATATTTACGCACGATGTATAGTGCAACAATGTTCAAACCTAAGGTAATCACGAACAGGGTCAAGCCAAGTGCGAAAGCAACCAATGCTTGCGGACTTGCGAAATCTGTATCACCTGTTAATTGGTTGACAATCGTAATCGTAACCGTAGATACCGCCTCTAATGGGTTTGCGTGTAGTAAAGGACTATTACCTGCAGCTAACACCACAATCATGGTTTCACCAATCGCACGTGACGCAGCAAGTAAGAACGCACCAATCACCCCTGGTAATGCAGCTGGCATAACCACACGGCGAATGGTTTCAGATTTGGTTGCACCCAAGCCTAAAGAACCATCACGTAGCGCACGCGGCACTTGCGTAATAATGTCATCAGACAATGAAGATACAAATGGAATGATCATAATACCCATGACCAGACCTGCAGTTAATGCACTAGTGGCATTAATATCGAGTCCAATTAAGGCACCTGCAGTTTTTAAGAACGGACCAATGATCATCATGGCAAATACACCATATACAATCGTTGGAATACCCGCTAAAACTTCAATGGTTGGTTTTGCCCAAGCACGAAATTTAGGAGATGCATATTCTGCTAGATAAATTGCAATCATTAAGCCAATTGGTACTGCAACAAGTAAGGCAATACCACTGACCATTAAGGTACCCCACAGCAATGGCAATAAACCATAACTGCCGTCTGCACTACCCGATGTACTAAAACCTGGGTTCCAGACAGTACCAAAGAAGAAATCCAGTGGGCTAACGAAACTAAAGAATCGCATTGCTTCACTGAACATAGACATCACAATACCGACTGTAGTCAGAATCGCGACACCAGAACATAATGCCAAAGAAATGTTGATGATTTTTTCAACTTGGTTACGTGCGCGGAATTGTTGTGAAACACGTTTCTTTGCCCACACCAGACCAAATAAAGCCGCACAAATAACAACCGCAAGTTTAGCGTATGAACCAATCGTTGCTACTTTAGACAATTGCTCTGCTGCTGCAATTTCATAAGCAGCTGGTGTATCACTTACACCAAAACCAGAAGCAATCGCTTGTACACGATCAACCAAAACACTGGTACTTGCAGGATCTAGACCAGCAGCAATGTGCGCAGGCACATTATTTAACACCACTTGCTCTAGAATACTTGGTTCAACCAAGTTCCAAACAATCAAAATTAAAAAAGCAGGGATACCACACCATAATGCTACCAACGCACCATAATATCCTGGGCGTGAATGTAACATTGCAGAGTTATTTCCCTTACCTGCTAGGTTACGGCTCTTGCTTAACCCGATTTGATAGGCTATGGCGATAATGGCCAATAACACACCTATGAGTAGCAGATTCATGTATTCTCCACTGTTTTTTCAATTTCGTTTTTGAAAAAACATTTCTTAGCAAAAAGCCGATGGCAGGTCATCCCTGCCATCAGCTGTTTTAACTCAAATTACTTAACCGCTTTACCAGCTTTGAAGTTAGCAAGAACTTGTGCACGCTCTTTGTCAGACATAGAAATTAAGCCTGCTTTGTCTAACTTAGAACCTTTACCAGATACTTTTTTGCTCAAGAAGTATTCAGTAAACTCTGGTAAGCCTTTGATTGATTTAAGGTGCTCACCTTTCACGTAGAAGAACAATGGACGTGATACAGGGTAAGAACCATTTAAGATTGTGTTTTCAGACGGTGCTACGTTGTTTACAGTTGCAACACGTAAACGGTCACGGTTTTGGTCATAGAAGCCTAAACCAAATACACCTACTGCGCTTGGAGAAGTTTTCAAGCGAGCCAATGTTTCTGTGTAGTCACCCGCAATTTCAATTACACGACCATCTTTACGGAAAGATGTACATGCTTTTTTCTTCGCATCTTTGTCTAAAGCTTTAATTGCTGAGTAAGCTTCACAGCCTGCATCAACCATTTTTTCTTGGAACACTTCACGTGTACCGTGGTTAGATGCTGGAATAACTAGAGTAATAGGCTCATTTGGAAGCGTTTTGTCAATTTGGTTCCAACGTGTATATGGGTTAGCAACCATTTTACCTTTAGATGGTAATTCAGCTGCAATAGCTGCAAACACGTGGTAAGGCTTTAATTTATAAGCTGCTTTGTTTGCATTTGATGCAAATACAATACCGTCGTAACCAATTTTAATTTCTAAAACTTGGTTAACGCCTGCTTTTTTACAAGCTGCTAATTCTGAATCTTTAATTTTACGAGAAGAGTTCGCGATGTCGATTGTGTTATCACCTACACCGTTACAGAACTGCTTCAAACCACCTGAAGAACCGCCTGAACCAACAACTGGAGTTTTGAATTGTGGGAAAGTATTACCAAATTCTTCTGCTACAATACTTGCGTATGGTAGAACGGTTGAAGAACCCGCGATTTGGATGGTGTCACGAGCTGCGTTTGCAGTTGTTGTTACAGCTGCTGCAGATACGGCTAAAGCAATGGCGATGTTTGTAAAGCGCATTCTGTTCTCTCTCAATGTATGCAAGTTCGGAGTACGTCACTTGTTATTAAGTTTTGTACTTATTTCGATAACTGCATTGTGGTTTTATAATATGACAGCCATGTTACAACTTTGTTACGCTTTGGTTATATTTGCCTTTTCTGCATTGATTTATTTTAATTTCCTTAAAAATCAATATGTAATAAAATATTATTGTGCTCACTTTTTTCTTAAATTTATTTTTAAAATGTAATAATTCATGCCAATGTCATCTTTTTTCATGAATTTTTCTGAAATATTTGCTGTTTTATTCATCAATTCTAATTATTTTCTATGACAAATACGCCTAAAACCATTGAAGAATCTACGATGAACTCTTTTATTACACTCAAATTAACAAAACATTTTTAGCCCCGTTCTACGCTCGCTAAACAATAGGCACAAAAAAAGCCACCGTAGTGACTTCTTTTGCTGTATTTGATCAAAATTGCTGTAATTCAGCCATTAGTCAATTGCTGGTGTATATGTACCTGCAGCAATTGCATCTTTAATACGTTCTGCTTCAGTTAAGACCAAACCAAGTAAGTTCTTCACGTTGTCTAATGTTGCAACAGGGCTTAACGTCGTCATTTTCAATGATTGGACATTGCCTACTTTGGTTACACCAATATTAGCTTCACCACGCGCAAATAATTCATCTGCCACGTTTTGGTTCAGGCTATCTAAGAACTCTGCAGGATAACCTTCAGGCACAACACGGAACAATACAGAAGCAAACTGAGGCTCAACCAATAACTCTAAACCTGCCGTTGCTTTAATATAGTCAGCAACATCACGAGTTAAGGTCACACCATGGTCAATCATTGAACCGTAGAGCTCTTCACCTAAGGCTTCAATAGTCATCCAAAGTTTCAATGCATCAAAACGACGTGTCGTTTGTAGTGACTTAGACACAAGGTTTGGTACACCGTGTTCTTCATCATACGCAGAGTTCAAATATTCTGCTTCATAGTGCATGAAACGATAGTTCGCTTCATCTTTCAGCAAGAACGCACCGCACGAAATTGTTTGGAAATAATGCTTATGGAAATCAAGTGTTACAGAATCTGACAACTCAATACCATCAAGCATGTCACGATGACTGTTAGAAAGAATTAATGCCCCACCCCAAGCCGCGTCAATGTGCATCCATGCGCCATATTGATTGGTGATGTCACGAATCTTTCTAAGTGGATCAATCGCACCAGCATCGGTTGTACCCGCAGTTGCAACCACACAGGCAACAATCTTACCTTCTGCTTTTAAATGTGCCATGGTTTGCTCAAGTGCAACCACATCCATTTGTGCATTTTCATTCACAGGTACAGTAACAACCGACTGGAAGCCCATACCCATCATCGCCATGTTCTTTTGCACAGAGAAGTGTGCATTTTCAGAACAAATGACTTTTACGTTGCGCATTGCATCGCTTGGTACACCATCTCGCTGAACAGACCACGGATTACCGTTTTCATCTTTCCAGTTTTTCGCAATACAAGCATCACGCGCCAATAACACACCCATTAGGTTAGACTGTGTACCACCTGATGTGAACACACCTGCCTGACCTTCGCCATAGCCAACTTTTTGACGTAACCAGTCAATTAGCTGTACTTCCATCAATGAACCAGCAGGGCTTTGATCCCATGAGTCCATAGATTGGTTGGTTGCGTTAATTAACACTTCTGCAATTTGGCTTGCCACCATGGTTGGGCAATGCAAATGCGCCAAAGAATGTGGATGATGAACTTTTAAACTTTTATTTAAGAAAAGCTCTACCATGCGTTCCAATGACTTTTGTACACCTAAACCCTGTTTAGACGGCTGGAAAGCAATCGCTTCACGCAATTCTTTAATGCTACCGCCCGTGTACATTTTGTCATTTTGCAACCATGCTGCGACTGCTTGAGTCGCTTGCTCCATTGCTGCACTGTAGTCAGCAATGGATTGAGCATCATTGCAGAGTAACGCTTTACGATGTTCTGCAAAATCTACCATAAACTTATGCGCCTCGTACTGCGACTAACGCTTCAGCAATTGCTTTCTTGAAGCGAGCGATAACTTCTACACATTCTTCTTGTGTAATGATCAATGGGCAAAGTAAACGAATTACCGTACCGCCACGACCGCCTTTTTCAAGCAATAATTTGTTGTCAAAACATGCAGCTTGAACAGCAGCAGCCAATTGAGAATCTGCTGGATAAGCACCTAAACGGTCTTTTTCTTGGCGTTCATCTACAATTTCAATACCAATCATTAAACCGCGACCACGAACATTACCAATACATGGGAATTCAACCGCTAATTTTTTCAATTCAGCCTGAAGGAACTCACCACGCTCTTGTGCGTTTTGTGCCAAGTTTTGTTCTTTAATGGTTTTAAGTACAACAAGACCTGTACCCATTGCCAATTGGTTACCACGGAAAGTACCCGTATGACCTGCTGGCTGCCATGCGTCGAACTTACGTTTAATGGCAAGTACAGCTAATGGTAAACCACCACCAACAGCTTTAGACATAACAATCACGTCTGGCTCAATACCTGCATGTTCAAATGCAAACATTTTGCCTGAACGTGCAAAGCCCGCTTGTACTTCGTCTAGAATTAAAACGATGTTGTGCTTTTCAGTCACTTCACGGATTTTCTTCAACCATTTTACTGGTGCAGTCACAACACCGCCTTCACCCTGAATTGCTTCAAGAATTACAGCTGCAGGCTTAGTGACACCGCTTTCTACATCTTCAATAAAGTTTTCAAAATAATACGTTAAAGCATCTACACCCGCTTCGCCACCAATGCCAAGTGGGCAACGGTATTCATGCGGATACGGCATAAATTGAACACCAGGCATTAAACCATTTACTGCATTTTTTGCAGACAGGTTACCTGTCATGGCCAATGAGCCATGTGTCATACCATGATAGCCACCTGAGAAACTAATAACTGAGCTACGACCTGTGTAGGTTTTTGCCAGTTTAATTGCAGCCTCAGTGCCATCTGCACCTGTAGGACCACAGAATTGTAAGCAGTACTCTTCTTGGCCGCCAGGCATGTGTGAAAGCAACGCTTCAGTAAAAGCATCTTTCAAAGGTGTCGTTAAATCTAGGGTGTGTAATGGCAAACCACTCGCTAAAGTGTCTTGGATGCTTTGAACCACCGCAGGATGGTTATGACCCAATGCCAAGGTCCCTGCCCCAGCCAAACAATCTAGGTACTCAGTACCTTCAACATCGGTAACCCAACAACCCAGTGCTTTCGCTATCGCTAACGGTAATTTACGAGGATAACTACGCACATTCGATTCCATCTGACTTTGGCGAGTCAAGTAGTATTCGTTTGTGGAATGGTTGGCAGGGTTTACAGAAGTAACGCTCATATCGAATTACCATCTCTGATATGGGTTGAAAGAAATAAGTCTGGTGACTTGCGGTCCTTTGACTCGGTGCTTTTTTGATCTAGCGAGATAGAGTTTTGTTCTTCAAGACTAGGAAGCGGGATAATACCTAATTTTTCTAGAAAATAAACAGGTTTAACCCAAATATTGCCTAATTTCATCGAAAAAACATATCTTGCAGATGATTCGATTGAATTATCATCTTACATTGTGACAAAGGAAAGAAAAATTAACTCTTTCCTATTCCTTTATACTTTCTTTTGAGCAATCTCTCAAGCTGTGCAGCATTTATTTTCAAAATAGTATAGATCATTATTTTTATTGAATTTTATAAACCTGAATTTACTGCAATTTTATAGCGAAATTTTACAAAGCCACCACAATTTCGACTAAAAATCCTCACAAAGCAAAGTTACTATTTAAAGCAGACAAATCAACTTCAAACTTTCCGATAATTTGAACAATAGGTCAGAATATGCGCTTACTTTCTCTCGCTGCTACGCTCTTGGCTGCTGGTGCTGCCAGTACGGTATTTGCACAGCAAAATGAATCACTGAATTACAATATCGTCAATGTACAAGCTGAGGCTTCACGCGAAGTTTCAAATGATCAAATGCATGCAGTACTGTATATTGAAAAAAGTCACAAACAACCTGCAGAGTTGGCTTCGCAAATCAATCAGTTAATGAGCCAAGCTATTGCAACTGCACGTAAATATCCACAAGTGAAGGTAGAAACAGGTTCACAAACCACTTATCCAATTTACGACAATGACAGCCGTAAGTTAAAAGAATGGCGTGGTCGTGCCGAAGTGCGCGTGCAAAGCACCGACTTTAAAGCCGCAAGCCAATTGGTGAGTGAGCTACAACAAAACTTCCAAACCCAATCAATTAACTTTAGCGTGTCGGATGCCCAGCGTAAAAAAGTTGAAAATGAGTTAATGGTAGAAGCCTCTAAAAACTTCCAGCAACGTGCGCAAATGCTGAGTCAGGCTTGGAATAAATCGGGCTATAACTTGGTGAATTTAAACCTGAATACCAATTCTTATTTCCCACAACCTGTGATGCGTGCGAGTATGGCTAAATTTGCAGTCGCGGAATCGGCAGTAGCTGATCAAGATATGGCGGCGGGTGAATCTAAAATTACCGTCAATGCAAATGGAACGATTCAGTTTAAATAAACTTGAAGCATGACATGCGTTGTTTAAGTAATAAAAAACCCGCTTAGATATTCCAAGCGGGTTTTTTAATAACTTCAATTGAATGATAACTTACAGCATCATCAATAAATCGCTATGTGATAGCGATTTATTCTATATTTAACCTTTTGTTTTCACTATGTTTTATTTTTATTTTTAAATTTTAACCTCCAGTCTAACCTCCATCACTCTAAAAAATCACAAAATACTTTTGATTGCAGATACGTGCATCCAGGCGCGTGTGCATTGCCGAAGTTGAGGATTTTAAATAAGCTGATCCCCTTACTGGTGGCTCAGGTATGGTCATCTTGACCACTGGGGGGGATTATTGTTCTTCAGCACATCAAAGATAAGAAACCACCCGAATAACCACACTGTAACTCTATTGGGATTTTAAGCCCTAAAACCACAAAATTAACAGCGTTGTGCGCGCGCGTACGCGAATACATCAAGCTTAATAAATAGTCAATTCAGGCGTGTTTTGAGTGGAAATAAGGCAATAAAAATATAGCTATCTCTAATCTAGTGTGCATATCCACCAGCTCATCATTCATAATCTGAGTGAGCAACTCAAGCGGATCGGTTGAATTGTTAATAATCTCTGTAATGTTAATATTTTTAGGTTGTATATCTCTCTTTAGGTAAAACTTCACCTGTTTATCTTGCATCAACCTATATCCTTGCTGCTTTGCTGATTTTTCAGGGCATCCAGCATGAATAGCTGCATCCTTTTGATTCATTCCTTGCCTGATACCCTCAATAAATTTCTGTTTTTTCTTGGTTAGCTCCATCGGTAAACATTCCTAAAAAAGCAGTTTTTTTTGCGAATGTGAGGTTGCGGGATTAACGCTAACCAATTCCTTTTTTCATCAATCAAAGCCCCCCTACCTCTCAAGGTCGCTTCTTCTGCTGTCTTTAACTCATGACAAGGTGATTTGCATAATAGCTGTAAGTTATTCAGATTATTCGACCCACCCATCCACAACGGTTTTATGTGGTCTACTTCCATCTCAAACATGCTGACCCTGCCACACTTAGCACAAGTGTATTCACCCTCAAGTAATACCTGCTGTCTGATTCGCTGCCAAGTATTGCCATATAATCGAGCTGTCCCTCTCCGCAGTTGGTTGGTGCGTGGCTTGATCTTTGCCACCTGAAGCCGTGGTTTTAATGTTGGTAGTTTTGCCATTGTTCTGTCCTAAATAAAAAGTGATGGGACTAGCCCACCACCCGTACTGAATAACTATGCTTCAAAGGATCGGGGTTGATTGCTCTTAATGCTTCCCCATATCTCAAAAGCTGTTTTAATTTTCGGATTGCTTCTATTGTTCTTCAGGTATCCCATAAAATCATTTCGGTAAATGTGGAAAAGCATTCCAATTCTAACCAACTCTATTTTTTGGGGATTGTCCGAATACTTACATAGAACTTGAGCAACGCCTTCCAGTGGTAAACGCTGCACACTGGATATAAAGTCCGTTTCCTGTGGTGTCATTGTTCGCCCTTTATGCTGAAGCACATCCACACAATAGCTGCGGAACTTATAATCATTCTTCGGGAGCATTGCCATCATTCTAGTTTTAAATGTTGGTTTCATAAGTCACCCCTTAAACTGTCTGCCATCAATCGAACCTTATTGGCTTTATCTTCACCAAACTCATTAATGAATGGCTCCAGCAAGCTCTTGCGCTTCACCTGATCGGCATAGGCTAGTTGAGCAGCTAGCAGCTTCTCCTGGTGGCTTAGTCCATCCGCTACAATATCCGCACTGATTGGTGATAACTTCACACCGCCTGTATTTAATTTAACAGTCCTGTGACCTGATCCCGATAACCGCACCCCTGCATTAGATGCTCGCTTGATCTCGGTAATCGTTGCCTGCGCATTGCATGGGATTGTTACCGCACTAATCTCAAATACTTCGATTGCAGTGTAATGAATGCCACCACCTGAACGAATGTCATAATCCAGTGGTCTAAAGCCAATACTTAAACCACGCACTAAACCCTCTTTGATAGCATTCCAGGCATGGTCTACCTGATCCTTTAAACTTCCAGCTTCTTTGATTTTTGCAATCTGCACCTCAATTTCTAAACCCTTTGAAGTTCTGTTAGCAGAAACAACATTGCCAATAGGCTTTGAGTGGTCATGCTGCCAAAGAAAAGGAAAAGGTAGATCAAATAACATGCCGTTGGGTTCAACAATATCATTTGCCCGATCAGGGGCAATGGTAGAAGCAATGCCTTTAATGATACGTTTTTCTTCATCAACGGTTTTTAATGTAAGTGTTGAGTAGGCTTTTTCCATAACTTAGCCCTCAATCACTGTTGCACTATGACCAGTCTTAAATTGATAGCCATTAACCCCCATGACTTTTATCGCCATTTTATTTTCTTGGAATAAATACACTGGCGTATCGGTTAGGCTGTTTACTGTTGCTTCATTGGATAAGGCTATTTGTACTGTTGGGTCTGTTGCTAAAATTAACTTTGACGCATCAAATATAATTTTCTGAGTCTGTGGCACTGACTTATTTGTAATAACTGGAATGCCACGAATAAAACCACCATTTACGCCCAGACTATCTAGCTCTAATTCATTCGCAATATTTAAAGCAGTAAACGGGTTGAGCAGTAGGATTGCGTCCTGTGGGTCATCAATCGAAGCTAAAGCGTTGGTAATGTCTGCCAGTAGTGTCGGCATTGTGGAGCCTGTAGCGGTGACTGTAGTCGCGTCTGCTGTGATGGATTCGATAAAGTCTGCATTCTCGCCAGCAACATAGCTATTAATTAAAGCTGAATTAATTAAAGGCTCAACCTTGCTAAAAACATCACTTGTAAAATAACGCTCAGGAAAAATGGCATAGCCACCGATTTTTTTTGCATCAATCTTAAATTCAAGCTCTGATACTTCTGTCAAAATAGCTGTGGGCTGTGCCTGTGCTACAACTTCACATGCTGAAAGGTCAAAACTGCTCAGAGCTTCTTTCATAGGCATGAATAAATTTCTGCCCAGTGCTTCAATCTGACCAATCAAACTTTTTTCTTTAACTAAATTTACAAACTGCTGACTGGCTGCAATGGCTGCATAATCCGCCTGTGTTGGGTCTGTGAATCCTTTTGATACCATCATCTGAGCAACGGCTGAAGCTGCACCAAAATGTTTGACCGCTACTTCTTGTGGGGAAATATGCCCTTTTTCTGCCTGACGTTGAGCAAATATGCTTTTAACTAAGGTAGTGACATTGGTTTTCATAAAAAAAATACTCATATAAAGGATATGAGTAAATATAGAGATTAATTATTATTCTGTGTTTTGGCTTTATAACGCCTTATAACTATCTCGTTTAGCCAAGTATTCGGCAATGTTATAAATCGTGTATCTGTACTCATTGCCCACCAGCACACAATCTGGAGTTAATCTTTTTTGCAGTCTGGCCACCCTAAAAAATGCTTTTGATTTACCCAGCAACTTAACTGCCTGCTGCTCTGATATTGTACCATTTGCTGCTGGCTTCACCTCCAATTCTATTGCTTTCATATAAAGGCTGTTCATATATGGCTGAATATCAATTAAACGCTCCGACATGACCAACTTGGAACGCTCTATTATTTCTTTTGTTTTGGCTCTGTTTATTCCACTTTCATATAAAACAGATTCAATAACCTCAGTAGGTAGCATCATCATCTATACCTCATAAACTTGACTTTCTCCCTGCATCATTTCACTATCTATGTGCAGTGATTTTTACGCTAAATTAGCTCCCTATTTCGGGAGCTTTTTTAGGTCTATACACTTTGAGCAATCTGTTATTGCTATTTTCTTAGTCTGCCGATTGGGTTACTCATTGTTTCTAACCTCATAAAAAAATATTTTTTCTCGAAATATAGCCAAAAGCACACCGACTAAACCTACTAAACCTCGAAAAAATAAGTTTTGTCGGTTTAGTCGGTGCTGTTTTAGGTGTTTTTCACCGAAAATATTTTTTTATTTATTAAAAATCTTTTTTTCGGTCTGCCACCTTTTACGGTTGGCTCGACTTCTTCAAGTTGCACCCAGTGCTTCTCTGCGAGAACGTCCAACGCTTCATAAACACTTTCAATGGTCGCTAAGTGCTTCCAATTTTTGCGGAGTATCTGACTTGCCGTTACTCCCTCACTGGATAGCCACTCATGCTCTACTGGCAACTGTTGCAACTTCAAAGCAAGCGCACTTGCTTTCAATTCGCTACTATTTAAAACAAGTCCATAGATTCGCCGCGCATGTTTTTCTAAATACTCACACCACTGGATTGCCATTTCTGCACTTGCTTTGCTGACTGCGCCGACATTTCCAAAATTCACACCATCAATGATGTGAAAAATTAAAGCTAAAGCTGGCATTAATTTCCCATATTTTGATAGGTGCTCTTGGATAATTGCATGTTCTTCATTTGCAATTTTTTCAGCATTTAACTGAGTAAACCAATCAATAAACAACGCTTGTGCCGATTCTGAAAATCGAAAGTATGGTCTATCGTTGTATTGGTCTGCTGGTTCAGCACCCATCTTTACAAGTTCGGACGGATTCAAGCTGTCGATTGCTTCAAATAGTTCATATACTGCGCTCCTAGCGTCCTTGTTGGGATACCTGTCCTCATACTTCCACGTTGGTGCATCAGGATAAACAAGCAATTGGAAACGCTGTAACAAGCCATCATTTCCTGTACCTTGTACTGTTGATTCAAGATATGTAATAAGTTTGTCGGGCTGAATGCCACCTAGTAACGTGATGCAATGGTTTGGGATATAGCCTGCACCCCTAACAATTCTGTCGTATTGATAACTCCCTGTGCCGTTCCATCCCTCCAAGTAAAATGCACGCCCTGTATCCTCACCGTTTCGAGTAAGTGATGATAGCAAGCCGATCAATTCATCACGGATAATGATAATGCCGTTTGGATTGTTGATTTCTAAATCGGTCAATGCTTCGGGGCTAGTATCGTTTGTTAGGTAGCGTTTTTCGGGGATTGCTTCATCATCTGCATGACTTTGCATGTGCTCAATAATTTCTTGTTCTGCCTTAATTTCAGCAAGATTAGCTATCGCTTTTTCTCTCTCCTCCTCAGTCGTTTTTTTACTGGCGATAGTTGCATTTAGAGCCTTGATTTTACTTGCAAGCTCAAGTGCTATTTTTTGCTTTTCTATGATTGCCTGCTTTGCCTTTTCCCTTTCTTCATCTGTTGGCATTGCAATCACACCGCCTTTTTTTTGCTTCGCTTCGGCTTTGGCTTTCATCACGAGATTATTCAATGGCTTTGCCCCTGCATTAAAAGCTGGGGATTTCTTCATACTTGGATTGCCAATAATGCCGCCCCACAAGTTCGGCACGATCTCCCAGTCGTCTTGCTGCTTCGGCTTGATGCTCACCCTAGCACCAATTAAACCGCCCAAGCACGTTAGTAAGCTCACAGCAACAAAATCACTTGGCATGTGGTCGGCACGTTCCGCATTGTCGAAAACATACTCGCTTAGGTCGGTTGGCAGCATATCTCTTGTAAGCTGTTGCACTGGTAGTAACTCGGCTTTTATCGGCTCAGGTTCTCCCCACTCATGCGCCTGTGGCTGTTCAAATGAATCCTGATCTATTGATTGCTTCAATTGATTAACTTTTTCTAAAAACAGTTTTTTAATACCTGCTTTAGTAAGTTCTTTAAAACTGTCATCCAATTGAACAAATAAATCCTGATTCTGTTGAGGCGGATTAAAGCCAGCCATCATTCTAGGTATTGTTTCAGGCATACCATTGTTTATAATCTGATACGCTGCATCAATATCTTTGTGAAGTACAACGGCCTCCCCAGCCTTAGCAAGTTGCACAAATAAATCTATATTGTCTGTACCTAGAACATACGACATATATTTATTATTTGTGTTGCTTGCGAATACTCCAGCTTCACCAATAAAAAATGATACTTTCTGAGAATCAATTTCTTTGTGGGGTGTCTGATCCGTGTCGTATTTTTTGGCAATGCCTTTGATTGCATAGCCTACAATTTCGCTCAATTGCTCAGGATTCACATAAGGCAGTGCTGTGCATTCTTCACAGTTATAACTAGGCAATTTAGAGTAAATATAGCTCTCAGGCTTAACTTTGAGATTGCGCTCATCAATACAACCTGTCGCAAAATCTTCAATCGAATGATATTCGGTTGTATTGCCTGTCACTGGGTCGGTGCTAACTGCTAAGGGAGCGTTAAGAGTGATTTTTGCATTCATGCTGCACCCCCTTTCATTACATAATCCACCGCAACTTCTAATAATTCATTTAATGAGCTACAAGCTAAGGTCAAGCCATTTATAGCTGCTGCTGTATGCCCTTTTGCTAGGTTTAAATGCGCCAGTTCTTCAAGCGTGTATAGGATGCCAGTAGCAAGATTAACAATCATTGAAATGTCTAGGATTGTTTTTGCGCTTGCACTTTCAATATCTTCTAAAGCAGAACTTGCCAGCGTTTCGTATACTTCAAGCATCGCCTTTGCTTTGGCATCTGATATGTCGTGTTGGTCATAGCTCACATATAAGCGAAGCAATGTACCCTCTAGTGATTCAATAATCACTTGAGAATTTTCTAAAAAGTTTTGAGCGGTTTTATTGATTTGTTTAGGCATGAGAATGCGCTCCTTTTGATTTTGGAGCTTTACCATTCACGACCAAGTGAGGGTGGCAAAGCTGAAAGGGGTTGGTCGACTGGCTCAAAAGGTTACCAGCACACTCGAAAGTGTCCCCATCCAGCTCCGCCATAACATGCGAACGCATAGAGATATTACGCATAAAAAAAGCCCGAAGCGGACTATATGCGCCTTTTGAAATATAGCCGACCAAAGCTAACTTTGAGATTTTGCTCAAAGCAAGAGAACTATAACCAATATGATCTGGTCTTTGCAATGTGAATTTTTCAAATAGTTTCATTTTTTCACACCTTTAATGCCCTGGTGCTGCTGGGATAATTTGAAGTTTTTAAAATAGTGGCTTTCTGTTGCCAGTGGCTTCATGTATTCGATAAATGATTTCAGATAATGCTTATGATTGTTTTTCATGCTGCCACCTCTTTAACAAGCTCATAACGTGCATGTCTGCCAATGCCTGACTTATTGCGCTCGTTATGGGTCACAATGTCATAACCTGCATTTCGTAAACGCTGAATAATTGCGCTCAGGCGGTAGCAGTTAAAAAGGTCGATAGCTTCAGCCTGGGAAATAGTTTTGCCTTGCTTGAGGTGTGCCAGGACTTGTTTTAATTGAGTGTTGTTCATGCTGACTGCTCCTCAATCCATTTCTGAACGTCTGAAGCTCTCCAAACAGTGACATTGCCACCCATGCGGATCGGTTGTGGAAATTTACCTTCACTCACCCAAGTCCATAGGGTTTTTTCTGAGATTGGTAAAATACCTTGTCGTGCTGGCTTGGCGTTTAGTTTTCGGGTTTTTCCAGCATTTGCGCCAGTTTTATAAACGTGGATTTTTTCTGGAGTGGCTGGAGCTGAAGCGATTTGTTTAGCTCGGTAAAATTGTTCGCGCGTTTGCATACTGCACCTTTCCTTCACATTGAGTAAGTTGGTAGATGCAGTGTCGTTTTTCTAAGATTTGTGTATCAGGGTAGAAAATCACCCTCTTTAAGTTGAATAACTACCTGTTTTTATTTTTACTTATAATTTTTCTAATTTTATCAATATCTTTTGGAACTGTCGGTATTTGATTTAATCGCAAAAAATCACTGATAAAACTATATTTATCTTCAGCCTTGACCTTGCCAGTCTTACACTTTTCAAAAAGAAAATTTATTGTGCAGATAAGATTAGCTTCAATATGATTTGTATTTCTTCCTTTTAAATTAGAATATTTTTTGATTTCTTCTTTTGAGTAAATAATTGAGCATTGATATTTAATTAATAAGGATTTTAATTCTTTATCAAGTAAGCTACTTAGCCCCATCTTGTGCCAGGCTTCAAGCATATAAGCATTTTGATTTAATGATGTTAGGTTAATTTCATCAACTAAATTTTTAATTAATCTCTCCATTTTCTCAAGGTGGATAACATCCTCCTGCGCTGAATTTCTTGTTTCTCTGACCTGAATATCTAGTTTCGCTCTACCCAGAATCAAGCCAGCATCATCCAAAAAAGATTGCCTATCAATATTCAGGCCATCAAATAAATATAAGCTCTGCTCAGATATAGAGGTATTCAAAAAACCGCCATCACATTGTTTTTCTCTTTTTCTAGCCATCACCCCACCCCATTAATTTTATTCGCCAGCTCCGTAGCAGTTGGGTTGTAATACTTCATCAGCGTTTTTAAATCTTTATGTCCTGTGACTTTTGCCAAGTCTTGAACTGGTAGCTTTTGGGATAGCCTTGTGGTGGCCTCATGCCTGGTATCGTGGAAATTTAAATCTTCAATTTTTAGTTTTTCAGTAACGACCTGCCAAAAGTAGCTCGATAAAGTATTTGCACTTGTGAGAGTGCAAACTGTTTCTTCGTGGATTCCCTTCATCAACTCCAGCAATTCTTTTGCTTTCATGGAGAGTGGAACCTTCCGCGAAGTACCGTTTTTTGTATCAGGTAACAATACATAATCATCCGTGATATTCAGCCATTTCATACCAACTATTTCGCTGGCTCTCATTGCTGTTTCGATAGCAAACAAGAATGCCCAAGCGGTCTGCTGTTTTTTATTCACTGGCTGGAATGTTGGGTGATAACTGAATGCTTTTAGAATCTGATCTATTTCATTTTGAGAGATGCGTCTATCCCTATGATCTGATTCACTTGGTTTTGAAATATCAGTCAATGGTGAACCTGTGATGATACGAAGCTCCTGTCGTGCATATTTGAACACACTACCCAGCAATCCTAAATCTCTCTTAACTGTTGCAGCCTTGACCATCTTCAGGCGTTCATTTCTCAACTCAATCATATCGAGCTGATCCACCTGGCTAACTGGCTTCTGCATAAGTTTAGGAAATAACCTGATAAATAAGTTGAGAGAAGCAACTTCCTGCTTATGTCCTTTATGAGTAGGGGATACAACATCCCTATAAGATTCAATCAACTCTCTAAAGCTCATGCCTTCAAGCTGCTTTTGCTTTTCTTCTTTCTTTTTCTGACCTGGACTTATACCACTGGCCAGCATGATTTTTATTTCATCACGTTTCAATCGTGCTTCTTTAATAGAGATAAGCGGATACTCGCCTATTGTGATAGTCCCTTTTTTTCCATCAAGCGTATAAAGCACCTTCCAGACTTTCTTTCCAGTTGGAGAGGTGAATATATAAAGCATGTCGCCATCACTGATTTTAAACAGCTTTTCTTTTGGTTTTATGGCTTCAATCTGTTGTTTAGTAAGCATTGCACACCTGTGGAGGTTAGAACCACATAAAAAAGAGATTAGACTGATTTAACCTCCAGTTTAACCTCTATGTGTACGGTGTTTCAATGAAATTACTTGTTATTGCTTAACAGTACAAAGTGAGATAAAAATATTGATTTTCAATCACTTTCATAGCGTTTTGCACACTGCAAGTAAGTGCATGTTTTTGCTAGTAAATAGCCATGTGATTGCGATGGATCATCTCCAACGAACGTGCCTCGCCTAACACCTGATGCACTTTGTCAGAAGCCAAGCCTTTGACCAAATCTGCAGAACGTGAACTAAAATTAACACGTCCCACAGCGACACGATGACCTTGTGTATCTACACACTCCACCACATCGCCACGTTCAAAATGCCCTTCTACCGCTTTTACACCCACAGGCAATAAACTGCGATGATTTTCTTTAATGGCTTTGACTGCGCCATCATCAATCACCAAACGTCCTGCCGTTTGTAAATGTGCCGCCAACCACTGTTGATGCGCTGCAATACGGTCATTGTCAGTAATGAACAGTGTACCCAACATTTCGCCCGCCATTAAACGCGCAAGCACATTGTCACTTTCACCACTGGCAATTAAAGTTGGACAACCCGATTTAGCCGCCAAACGCGCTGCACGGACTTTGGTCAGCATGCCACCGCGCCCAAACTTGCCGCCACCACCCGCCATATCAAACAGACTTTCATCCAAAGCGCGTACAGTATGGAACAGTTTTGCGTTTGGATTAGAACGTGGGTCGGAGTCAAACATGCCTTGCTGATCGGTCAAAATAATCAACAAATCTGCATGTACCTGCCCTGCCACCATCGCAGCCAAAGTGTCGTTATCACCAAAGCGAATTTCGTCAGTAGACACTGTGTCATTTTCATTAATGACTGGTATCACGCGCCATTCAATCAGGTTTTGCAATGCATCGCACGAGTTTAAATAACGACGACGATCTGCCAAATCATCATGGGTTAATAGGACTTGTGCAGTTTGAATCTGGTGTTTTTCCAGCACACTTGACCAAGTTTGAATCAAGCCCATTTGACCAATGGCAGCGCATGCCTGAAGACTGGGTAGATCGGTGGGTCGATGCTCAAGTTTCATTCGCACCATACCTTCAGCCACAGCTCCCGATGACACTAAAATAATTTCGTGTCCAGCATTGTGTAGATCTGCAATTTGTCCCGCCCAATGCGAGATTGCATCCAAATCTAAACCTTGCCCATTGGCTGTGAGTAAAGATGATCCGATTTTAACAACGATTCGTTTACAACCCTTGAGCTGACGTTGCCCATCTACCACTTCTATCATCTTGTCCTCAGTCACTTTTTGTAGCGCTTAGCGTACGTAGTACACTTCTACTTCGCCATCTTCACCATCATCGTCTTCGTCGTCATCGCCCAACATACCTGCAAGACGTTGCTGACGGCGCATCTCACGATACGCTTCTTTCGCGGCAATGGTTTGTTCACGTGTTTCAGCTTCCAGCTGATCACGGAATGCTTTCATTTCTGCTGCGTACTCAGGATCTTCAACTTCGCGTTCACGTTGTTGCTCAATTTGATCCATCAAGTAATACACCACTTGCTGTGTACCTTCAGACATTAAGCCTGAAGTTTTGAACACAGGACCATCCCACTGCAATTCTTCAAGAATGTGTTTACACCATTCTTCACGTGAATCTTCAGGAAGTTGATCAAGTTTATTCAACACCAACACGATTGGTAACTTTGCCAAAGTTGGAGAGAATTTTTCCAACTCTTGCAGAATTGCTTTGGCATTGTACGCAGGATCAGAACCATCAATAGGTTGAACATCCACAATGTGCAGTAAAATACGAGTACGCGCCAAGTGTTTCAGGAAGCGAATCCCCAAACCTGCGCCTTCTGCTGCACCTTCAATTAGTCCTGGAATATCTGCCATGACAAAAGAACGATGACGATCTGCATCCACCACGCCTAAATTTGGCACCATGGTGGTAAATGGATAGTCAGCAACTTTTGGTTTTGCCGCAGACACGGCACGAATAAAGGTCGATTTACCCGCGTTTGGCATGCCTAGCAAGCCTACATCGGCAAGGACTTTCAACTCCAAACGGATTTCACGGAATTCACCTTTGGTACCATGCGTGAATTTACGCGGTGTTCGGTTGGTAGATGATTTAAAGTGAGTATTCCCTAAACCACCATCACCGCCTTGAGCGACCAATACTTTCTGACCGCTTTCGACTAAATCTGCAATAATATCGCCAGAGTCTGTATCTACAATGGTTGTGCCCACTGGAACGGTCAAAACGACAGATTCACCGCCACGACCTGCACAGTTTGCGCCCGACCCGTTTTTACCACGTTCAGCGCGAAATTTACGGGTATAACGATAATCTACAAGGGTGCTTGCGTTGTCGTCGGCTTGAATAAAAATACTGCCGCCACGACCACCATCACCGCCATCTGGCCCACCAAATGGTACAAATTTCTCTCGGCGAAAACTGGCTACGCCATTGCCACCGTCGCCAGCCTCTACGGTAATGACTGCTTCATCAACAAAGCGCATCTTGCCAATCCTCTAAAAACTTTAAAAGCCGTATATTCTGCCATATTTTAGAGAATTTCTCGAATTATATTTATGCAATCGTATACAGAGCTGCTTTTTATCGCTGATTGTTCAAAACACTCATTCCTTTTAGCAATGATATGATCGTTTTTTCTTATTTCTCCTTCCTCATCTAAGTTCTTATAGTGCTTTAACCCTTGTTTGCTTTCTGCCGCCATGTCTAATGCTGTTGCCACCACAACTACGCCTGCTTTATCACCTAAATTTGTTTTGCTCATGGCAACCGCCTGTGGCTTGTGTGCAGGGTCGGCGTATTTTAATCAGCCTTTAATTTATTCAATTGAAAAAAGTTTAGGAATTAGCACCAGTCAGGCAGGCTTTGCTGTGGTTTTAGCACAAATAGGTTATGGGCTGGGTTTAATGTTACTCGTGCCTTTGGGTGACTTGCTGAATAAGCGTAAATTGATTGTCAGCCTGATGGTTTTTGCTGCGTTTTCTCAAATTTTGCTGTCTTTTAGCAGCAATTTAGCCATGCTGTATTTCTTTACCGTATGTGCCACTTTTGGTGCGATTTCTGCACAAGTGCTTATTCCGTTTGGATCTAGCATCAGTCCACCTGAATCGAGTGCTGCCATTGTCGGCAAATTGATGAGTGGCTTGGTAATGGGGATTATTTTATCGCGCACTTTCGCGGGTTTTGTATCGACCTATTGGTCTTGGCAAGCTGTCTATTTCAGCAGCGGCATCATCACCCTACTTTTTGCAGGCCTAATGTGGACAAAACTTCCATCTACGGCTGCCAATAAAAATTTAACTGTAGCGGGCATTTATCGTTCTTTAATTCAGTTGGCTATAACCCAACCACATTTAATTCGTAGAGCGTGCGCGGGCGCTTTGGGCTTTGCCATTTTGTCCTTGGTTTTTACTTCCATGACTTTTGTTTTAGCCAATCCGCCTTATTATTTTAGTGATTTTCAAATTGGGCTTTTTGGTTTATTGGGTGTGATTGGAATTTTCTCGTCAAGTTGGTCGGGTAAAACGGTCGGCAAAGGTCGTGAGAATTTTGTCGCAATATTATGTATTGGCTTGATGTTGTTTTCTTGCATTCCACTCTTTTTTGCACAGCAGAATATTGTGGCTTATGCCGTTGGCGTATTGATGAGTTATTTTGGTCTAACTGCTTTTCACGTATTGAATCAAAACTTGGTGTACCGAATTGATGCCACCGCACGTTCCCGCATTAATGCGGTATATATGACTATTTATTTTTCAGGTGCAGCACTTGGTTCACTGACGGCGGTCTACGCATGGCAACACCGGGGCTGGATGGGTTGTGTTGTCAGTATTTTGGTATTTGCCATCGGGATTTTGCTGATTGATCGTTATGATTTTTCACATCGACGCACTATTTAATCATCCAGAATGTGCTTTGGAGTAGGAACATCTACAGCGACTTCCCTAAAAGATGAGTAATCCATTAGTGAGAAGATTGCTGTGAAGTTTCAGGCAAATGCTGTTCTAAATACTCAATCAGTTGATTCACTCTTGCTGCAATTTGTGAGCCTTCAAAAGTGAGTTGATATTCCACTTTAGGCGGCACCGTTGGGTAAACTGTACGTAAAATTAACCCATCTTGCTCAAGAGTTTTCAGGGTTTGCGCCAGCATTTTTTCACTCACCCCTTCAATGCGCTGTCTTAGCTCACTAAAGCGGTGCAAACCTTCGCTTAAACAATGCAACACCAACATTGACCATTTATTGGCTAAATGTTCTAAACGAATCCGTGATGGACAATCTTTAGCAAGGACTTGCCCGAGTAAGTGACTGGTTGCATATTGCATAACGGTATCCTTCTGTTATTTCTATTGTTCAGGCTTTGAAAGCTTGAAAGCAAAATCAAATCTACTTACTTTTTAGCATAGACTTTATTTTGGTAAGTTTAGGATAGCGTATTAGGTGGAAATTTCAACACTCATCCTTATATTTAAGAATGAAATAAATGCAAAAAAAAGAGCTTCATTTGAAGCTCTTTTTGATTTTAAATTCTGTATCTACAAATTATGCATTTGTTTCAGCAGGAACTTTAGGATAGCTTACGCCGCCCATTTGTTCAGCAATACGCAATACTTGGCAGCTATAACCCACTTCGTTGTCATACCAAACGTAAGCAGTTAAACGGTTGCCTGAAGTAATGGTTGCTTGCGCATCAAATACACCTGCAGTACGCGAACCAATGAAGTCACTTGAAACCACTTCAGTCGAGTTGGTATAACCAATTTGACCTTGAAGATTAGAGTGAATTGAAATTTGACGAATGTATTCGTTCACTTCTTCACGATCTACTTCTTTCTCAAGCGTTAAGTTCAAGATTGCAAGTGATACGTTTGGCGTTGGAACACGCACAGAGTTACCTGTTAATTTACCTTGTAATGCAGGCAATGCTTTCGCAACAGCTTTCGCTGCACCTGTTTCGGTAATAACCATGTTCAATGTTGCTGCGCGACCACGACGATCAGCCTTGTGATAGTTATCAATCAAGTTTTGGTCGTTAGTGAATGAGTGAACAGTTTCAACGTGACCATTCACAACAGTGTACTTGTCATGCAACACTTTTAAAGTTGGTGTAATTGCGTTTGTTGTACAGCTTGCTGCAGAAATAATGGTATCTTCATCAAGAATGTCTGCTTGGTTAACACCGTACACCACGTTTTTCATGTCACCTTTACCAGGTGCAGTTAAAATTACGCGTGCAGCACCTGGGCATTGAAGGTGTTGTGCAAGACCTTCTGCATCACGCCATTTACCTGTGTTGTCAATCACCAATGCATTGTTGATGCCATAAGCCGTATAGTCTACTTCAGATGGGTTAGACGCATAGATCACTTTAATGAAGTTACCATTTGCGATAATTGCTTCATTTTCTTCATCTACAGAAATTGTGCCTGCAAATGGACCGTGAATAGAGTCACGACGCAATAAAGACGCACGTTTTTCTAAATCACCATCAGACGATTTACGTACCACAATTGCTTTAAGGTTTAAGCCACGGCCAAGACCAGATTGACCAATGATTAAACGCGCAAGGATACGACCAATACGACCAAAACCGTAAAGTACAACATCTTTGCTTTCTACAGTTGTTGGATTGCCCGCTAAAGATTTCACAGCGTCTGCAACAAATGCATTTACATCGCCGCCTTTTTCTTTATATTCAACAGCAAGTTTACCTAAGTCGATTTCTGCTGAACCGATGTTGTCTACTTTAGCCAAAGCTTCAAGCAATGGGAAAGTGTGAACAACTGAAAGTTCTACGTCCATCATACGAGTACGACGGTGTGCTTTCAAAATTTGAATCACAGAACGGTTAACTAAAGAACGACCAAAAACTGAAACCATGATATTTTTTTCACGGTACAACTGACCGAGTAAAGCAATCATACGTTCCGCGATTTCTTCACGGTTTTTCCAGCGACCTTGGTGCTCTGCGTGTAGGGCGATGATAGTCTCTTTGCTCACAGATACGTCCTCTAATTAATTGTATATCTAGGCATGAATTTCAAAACCCGATAATTGTAATGGAATTGTCGTCAAGATTGAATCAAAAGCTGGTACTGACCCGAATATTTTCCTATATATTCACTATAAATTCATAAAATAGTTGTAATTATTTTTGTGATTTTAGTTTTTTCAACAAAAGTTCAATTTTTTAGACGAAAAGGAGGATGATGCCAAACCTCATTATCCTCTTGGAAATTTGAATATCTCACCATAACGACGGCTTTTATTATTCAGATGACTGTTGAATTTTCCGCTGTAAATCTTGCTGATTCATTTTTTGCTTTCTTAAATGCAAGCACCCTTCAACCACCAATAATGCAACTGCCAACCAAATTGGGATATAAGTCAGCCATTCCCCTGCTTCAACTCGTTCACCTAACAACATAGACACAAAAGCCAACAGCACAGGTTCTAAATAACTCAGTAAACCAAAAATCACAAAAGGCAAATGGCGGCTGGCCAAAATATAACTGCCAAGTCCCAATGCACTTAAAAAGCCCAATCCAAGTACCAACCAAATTAAATATGGAAAAGCTGCGATGACATTTACACTGTCACTATAATAAAAGCCTAAATATACCGCGACAGGAATAACTAGCAGTAAATCCCACCAAAACCCGCCCAAGTGATCGGTTTGAAAGACCCGACGTAAAAAGAAATATAAAGGATAGGCAAATGCCACATATAAGGTTTCCCACGCCACCGTGCCAATGCGCCAGATTTCATGACTGACACCTAGCACGGCTAAGGCAACTGCTGCCATCTGCCAAGTCGATAACTTTTCTTTATATAGCACACAGCCAAGCAAAACCATGATCAAAGGCAATAAGAAATAACCCAAAGAAACCTGCAAACCACGCCCGTTAATCGGCCCCCACAAAAATAACCACAATTGCGTAGTGCATAAAAAAGAACTAAAAATCAGCCAAAGTATGAATTGTGGTTGTTGTTTGAGCCGCTGAAAAATCGCGGAAATATGTTTTAAATCTCCCGACCACCACATAAACAAAGTTAGGAATGGCAAAGTTGCCAACATACGCCACGCAAAAGTTTCTTCGCTGTCTAAAGGTTTGAGTAATTGGGTATAAAAATACAGCACCCCAAAAGTGACCGATGCTAAAACCGATAGTGCAATGCCTTTATACATCCGACTCTCCCCTATATTAGTCGGCATTATACTCATATATACGTTGTTTTAGAGATTGATCGAATGTTCAAAATTTAAAATGACAGGATATAAAAAACCACGCAGCTTTTGCGTGGTCAATTGGTCTGCATACGTTTGTCTGCTTATATCTATAAGTAGCTCTGGAGCTGCTGCAACTTAGTCTGACTTTTTAGTTTGCGTATGTCTGGTATAAATCACATCACTTAAGTCATAACCGAGTGATTTGGCATAGTTCAGATATTCAGTCACGACAGCCTGATCAGGATGCGGCGTACGTGAAAGTACCCATAAATATTTACGGCGTGGTTCACCCACCAAGGCAGTTTGATAGTCATCATCTAGCTTTAACACCCAATAATCACCACGCCCTACAGGCAACCAACGAATGACTTCAGGTAAAAAGCTAACTTTGAGTTTGCTGTTAAAAGGCGCATTTTGTACAAAAGCTTCGCCCAAAGCACGCATTTGTTTGCCATCTTTTGCAATACAACGGTTATCCACCTGCACATTGCCATTTTCATTCAATGTATATGCTGCTGTTACATTTGAACCGCATTTGTTTTGGAAATATAAAGGCTTTCTTGCAACCTCATACCAAACGCCTAAATATTTATCTAATTCGACTTTTTCTACCGTTTTCATCGGTTCATTGGTTTTGGAATATGCCATAGTCGCAGCACCCAAACCAATCAGCACCACACCACCAAGGGCAATTTTGGCAAGTCGCGCACCTGCAAACGGAAGTTTTTTAGCCATTGTCCCAACCTCTAAACTCTAATGTTCAGTCAATTTTGTTTATCTTCTTCAAAAATAACCGCAAGCATTTCAATTTACTGTATGGATATGTAATTTTTGCAACTCAAATTTTACATAGCAAGTTTAGTATGCAAACTCGCACTTACACTGACAGTGCAATTCGCCCCAATTTAGCCAGATTGCAACATTTGCGCTTTTAAACGCAAAATTTCATCACGTAAACGAGCCGCTTGTTCAAATTGCAGTTCTTTAGATGCTTTCAACATCTCTTTTTCAAGTTTGGCAATATGTTTGGCATACAGTTTAGGATCAGCCAAAATGTGCTGTTCATCGTCACTTAAAGCACGGCTTTGTGCATTGATTTTTTCATCAATTTGCTCATCGTTCAGCACTTCACCTGTGTCGATTTCTTTAATCACCTGACGCACTGCACTACGTGGAGTAATGCCGTGCAATTCATTAAATTCAATTTGTTTGGCACGACGACGCTCTGTTTCATCTATCGCCTTTTGCATTGAATCGGTAATGCGATCTGCATATAAAATTGCTTTACCTTTCAAGTTACGTGCTGCACGTCCAATGGTTTGAATCAACGAACGTTCTGAACGTAAAAAGCCTTCTTTGTCGGCATCTAAAATTGCCACTAAAGACACTTCAGGCATGTCTAAACCTTCTCGTAACAGGTTAATGCCAACCAAGACATCATGCACGCCTGTACGTAATTCGTGAATAATTTTGACGCGTTCTACGGTATCAATATCAGAGTGTAAATAAGCCACTTGAATGCCGTATTCTTTTAAATACGAGGTCAAATCTTCAGCCATGCGTTTGGTTAAAGTGGTGACCAACACCCGCTCATTCAATTCTTTACGCAAATTGATTTCAGACAGCACATCATCCACCTGCGTTAACACAGGACGAATTTCAATTTCTGGGTCAATCAATCCTGTTGGACGCACCACTTGCTCTACAATTTGTTGCGATTTTTCCAACTCATATTGTGCAGGTGTAGCGCTCACATAAATTGTGGATGGGACGATGCGCTCCCATTCTTCAAATTTCATTGGACGGTTGTCTAACGCACTAGGTAAACGGAAACCATAATTCACCAAGTTTTCTTTACGTGATCGGTCACCTTTATACATCGCGCCAATTTGCGGAACGGTCACGTGCGATTCATCAATAATCAGCAAGGCATCATCAGGTACATAATCAAACAAAGTGGGCGGTGCTTCGCCTGCAGGTCGTCCAGACAAATGTCGTGAATAGTTTTCGATGCCGTTGGTATAGCCCAATTGCTGCATCATTTCTAAATCATAGCGGGTACGTTGTTCTATGCGCTGCGCTTCTAGCAATTTGTCATGTTCGCGAAAAAACACCAAACGCTCTTTTAGTTCTTCTTTAATGGTACCAATCGCACGTTCCAAATTATCCTTAGGCGTAACATAGTGACTTTTAGGATAAATAGTCACGCGCGGCACTTTACGCACCAATTTGCCTGTTAATGGATCAAACCAACGAATCGAATCGACTTCATCATCAAATAATTCTATGCGAATAGCATGCTGATCAGATTCAGCAGGGAAAATATCTAAAATTTCACCACGAATACGGTAAGTACCGCGCAAAAGCTCTAGCTCATTACGGCTATATTGCATTTCCACCAAACGACGGATCAAATCATCACGATTCACCCGATCACCTTGCACCACATGCAGCAACATGCTCATATAAGCATTGGGGTCACCCAAACCGTAAATTGCAGATACCGATGCGACAATAATGGCATCACGACGCTCTAGCAAAGCACGTGTGGCCGAGAGTCGCATTTGGTCAATATGATCATTAATAGACGCATCTTTTTCAATAAAAGTATCGGAAGATGGTACATAGGCTTCAGGCTGATAATAGTCATAGTAACTGACAAAATATTCGACTGCGTTGTTCGGAAAGAACGCTTTAAACTCACCATACAACTGCGCTGCCAGCGTTTTGTTATGTGCCATGACAATGGTCGGACGCTGTGTTCTGGCAATCACATTGGCCATGGTATAAGTCTTACCTGAGCCTGTAACCCCAAGTAATAGCTGATCATGATAGCCCTGTTCTATCCCTTGAACCAATTTTTCAATGGCTTGTGGTTGGTCACCCGCAGGTTGATAGTTGGTGACTAAATCGAAAGGTTGCTTATCACTCACAAATGCAGCTCTCAGGTTTGATGCGACCTAATATTTTAGCAGATTTGCCTACACTCAGGACATCCGAATATGTTGTGGCGATGTTGCGTAGCTACAAAGCCATTGCTCGGTTTTAATTCTGTATTGGACGCTGTTAGAACGAAGATGTGCTACGACTAAATTGAGCACGGGGAAACTGCTTTAAGACTTGACCCACTGGCTATTCAAAGGCAACATGAAATTTCAGGACGACAACCATAAAAGCACACATTCATGACTTACCAATATCACGACGAATCAATTATCAAAAGCCTCCCTGAAGATACTGTTTTCGTATTTGGCAGTAACATGGCAGGACAACATGCAGGTGGTGCAGCACGAACAGCCAAAGAATTTTTTGGTGCCGTTGAAGGCGTCGGGCGCGGTTGGGCAGGACAAAGTTTTGCCATTCCAACCATGAATGAACATTTACAACAAATGCCACTATCGCAAATTCAGCACTATGTGGATGACTTTAAAATCTATGCCAAAAACCATCCTAAAATGAAGTATTTTTTAACTTCAATTGGTTGTGGTATTGCAGGTTATACGGTTGAAGAAATTGCCCCTATGTTTAAAGGCATTGCCCATAATGTGATTTTTCCTGCGTCGTTTCGTCCTTTTGTCGAAAAAGCATTGCCTAAACTAACGCAAAAATTACTACACACCATTTACCGTGATTCTGTGATTTTTACCCCTGCCACCGATGAATTAATTGAAGTCTTGGCATTGAGCGATAATGAAAAAGCCTTGGCTAAAATCATATTGAATACACAAATGTACCCAACTGACAGCAATGGGCGTGATCGGGTCTTTGAAATTCAGGATATTTTGCACAACTTAAATGGTAAGGTATTCGAGTTCCAAAATAATTCAGAAGGCCCAATGCTATTTGGTGCAGCGATTTTGGCTTTATTGGAATTGTATAATATCAACGAGCAAGATTTTAGCGATGTATGGCATGGCGTACGTGAAATCTCGCCGCCAAAACCTGCCAACAAAGCGCGTAAGCATGTTCGTTAATTTCAATACTTTTAAATCCCCATCAATAAAAAATGCCACGTAATTGTGGCATTTTTTTAGCGCTTACCCATCGAACGACGAGTACCACGTGGCGGTGGCCAAGTCTTATCCGCATATTGCTCAGGTTTAGGACGCACCGAATTATGTACCGCCTGATCATTATCCTGCGCTGTGTTTGGCATTGGGAATGGGAGATTCACCAATGGTTTTTTTGAAGTAGGCTGCTGCTTACTCATGACCATCACTCTTATAAAATTTGGACTATTTTAAAGTTTTTTGCCGCCCGATGCGAGAAACTTCCACCTCACAGCAGTTTTAATCACGATTTCATAGGAAATTGGTCTAATTTGGTGATTTTTTATTAATTTGATGCAATTTTAAACGACGCAGACATCGAATTTAGGCTAAGATAATATGCTTTTTATTTTTTTATCCCTATAAGAAGGAATATGCCGTGGACGTACGTCTCTCTGATCGTGTCAATGCCATCAAACCGTCCCCAACACTTGCAGTAACCAATAAAGCCGCTGAACTTAAAGCTGCGGGTCATAACGTTATTGGTTTGGGTGCAGGTGAACCGGATTTCGATACACCACAACACATCAAAGATGCAGCTATTGCAGCAATTAATAACGGTTTTACAAAATATACTGCTGTTGACGGTACGCCTGGTCTTAAAAAAGCCATTATCGCAAAATTAAAACGTGACAATAATCTTGACTACCAAGCGAACCAAATTTTGGTGTCTTGTGGTGGTAAGCAATCATTCTTTAACTTGGCGTTGGCTTTGTTAAACAAGGGTGATGAAGTGATTATCCCTGCACCGTTCTGGGTAAGCTATCCAGATATGGTGATTATTGCTGAAGGCGTGCCAGTCATTGTGGAATGTGGTGAAGAACAACGTTTCAAAATCACGCCTGAACAATTAGAAGCTGCGATCACTGACAAAACACGTTTAGTGGTGTTAAACAGCCCATCTAACCCTACAGGTATGATCTACACCAAAGCTGAATTAGAAGCTTTGGCTGCTGTACTACGTAAATACCCTGAAGTATTCATTGCATCTGACGATATGTATGAACCAATCCGTTGGGATGATGAGTTCTATAACATCGCAACAGTTGCACCAGACCTTTATGACCGCACAATCGTATTAAACGGTGTGTCTAAAGCTTATGCAATGACTGGCTGGCGTATTGGCTATGCAGCGGGCCCTGCTAAACTAATTGGTGCGATGAAGAAAATTCAATCTCAATCGACTTCTAACCCAACTTCTATTTCGCAAGTTGCTGCAGAAGCTGCATTGAACGGCCCACAAGACGTACTTGAGCCAATGGTTGAAGCATTCAAACGCCGTCACGACTTAGTTGTAAATGGTTTGAATGACATCAAAGGTATTTCTTGCTTACCTGCAGATGGCGCGTTCTATGCGTATGCAAACATCAAACCATTGATTCGTGCGAAAGGCTTAAAATCTTGCACAGAATTCTCTGCTTGGTTATTGGAAGAAACTGGTGTTGCCGTTGTTCCTGGTGATGCGTTCGGTTTAGGCGGTTTCATGCGTATTTCTTATGCAACTGCAGACGAAGTGCTTGTAGATGCGCTTGCACGTATCAAAAAAGCAGCAGAATCAATTGAAGGTGTAGATGAAGCGATTGCTTCAATCGAAGCTGAAAAAGCTGCCAAATAATCTAAACCTGTTTAGATGAACAAAACCCACGATTGAATCGTGGGTTTTTGTTTTAATTACGTTTTTTCACTCATCATTTTTCCTCATTTCTGAGGAGAGAGATCACAAATAACGCTTTTAAAAAGCCTCAAGATCATTTCTTGATTGATATAAAAATTCCAATACAAAAAAATCAAAACAACAGCAATCTAAACGGTTTTATACACGAGGTTTGGTTAAAATCACCATCAAAATACCACACAACACGATCAAGGTTGCCACGACCATCAACAGGGTGAGTTGTTCACCTAAAAAAATCACACCGCCTAAAATCGCCAAACACGGTACAGAAAGTTGCACAGTACTTGCGGTAATGTGATCAATTTTTTTCACAATGCTGTACCACAACACATACGCGCCAGCCGAAGCCAATGCACCCGACAACACTGCCAAAACCACACCCTGCCAAGTGATAAAACTTTCGGGTAAATACCAAAGAAAAAATACAACAACAAGTGGTGTCGCCAGAATGAAATTAGATAGAGTATTGGTTAAAGCATGCTGCATCGTCTTTGCAGCAATACTGTAAAAACCCCATGCAATACCTGCCAGTAACATCATCAATGCATATTTGAACGTTGGCGTACTGGCTTCAGGCAATAGCAACAAACCCATCCCCAATATAGCACAACCTAACCCGACCCAGCGCGGCAAAGTCATGCGCTCACCATGCAAAATCGCATAACTGATCATGGTGATTTGCACTGCGCCAAATAGAATCAATGCACCAATGCCTGCATCTATATGCAAATATGCCAACGAAAAACCGAGTAGATATACAGCAAGGCTTAATGCAGATTTCCATTGGAATTGAATTGGTTGTTGAACCTGCAAAACAGCATAGAATATGCCTAAGCACACTGCCCCACTGCCAACCCTGAGCAAACTAAAACTCATAGGGTCAATTTGCTGTTCAGCCAATGCCAAACGACACAGCAAAGAATTTGCAGCAAATGCGAGCATGGCAATGCATATTTTAATCCACACGGCTGAATATCCTTTTCAAGCTGTTCGCAAATTTTTATCACAGTTTATAACACTATTTTGGTGCGAGTCATTTAACTCGATTCAATGCAAATCTATTTGGCTGGCAATGATCAATCATCATAGATTAAACACTGTTTTTCAACGCAGTAATCAGTTCTGATTTAGACACTGTAGGTTGAGATGTTCCTTTATATTCACATAAATAGCGAAAAGCAAAGTCTAATTCTACACGCAATTGTTTTTGTTCAGACACAGACCACACGCGTGAACGGTTACTCCCCGAAAGCGCGCTGCCCGCCAGTTGGTACAAATACAAATCATGATCACGCTGCAATGGTTTTTTTGTGCCGTTGTCTGGATGGTCTGAAAGCAATTGGCAGGTCGATTGAATGAGCCATTTTTCACTAAACCACAACTGCAATAAATCGCCCAAATACAAATCTTGAGGTGCCAAAGGCCAGACATGAATAAACGCGCCTTCTACAGCAGTGTAGTATTGTTCAGGCGTAGACAAGATAGAAAGATAATGTTCTTGATAATAAGAAAATTGAGAAAAAATGTCAGAAATGCTGAGCGTATTCATTCGCTTACTCCGATTTAGCCATTTTAGTGCTGGCAAGTTGGGTTAAATCCACACTGTTTAAGATGCTACTTAAACGCTTTGTTCTGTCACTCAGACTAACAACCGATTTTGTGTAACGCAAGTCTTGTGGGTGATTTTTTAATAAAATTTTGTTTTTTGTTCAAATAAAAAGCATATAAAGTCAAAATGAAAGAAACATGACAATTTATGCTTGACCCTTGCTTAAATCTGCTTATAATCGCATTCAGATTCTCCCATAGCTCAGTCGGTAGAGCGACGGACTGTTAATCCGCAGGTCCCTGGTTCGAGCCCAGGTGGGAGAGCCAAATTCTAAAAAGCCCAAGCATAACGACTTGGGTTTTTTATTGCCTAAAATTTATGGATGATGTGGTCTGTAAATAACCAAGCAGCGATTCATGCCTTAATCGTTCAAAAAGATGAATGTAACTGTTTTGGGCAATTCAGCTTAATGTAATTCCTAATCTTAGCCTTGATCATTTCTAAGGTAAGCGTCCGCTGAACACACCTTCTGAATTCATCCTATAAGCCTTAATTTAGTCCCCACTTAGAAACAAGTGGGGACTTAAATTTATGACTACAAATCATCAGACATCCATCGCATCTCTTGCGAA
>NZ_JAYFSK010000005.1:0-86299 GCF_041464035.1 Acinetobacter sp. AL9
TGAAAAGATTTAGAATACTAAGTGAACGCTATCGAAATAGACGAAAAAGATTCGGTTTACGCATTAACTTAATCGCTGCACTGGTAAACCGGATGAACTTGCAATAACGACTTTCGCAAGAGGTCTAATATTCGAGTCTTATTCCCCAAGACCAACTTAAATTCAGGAAAGTGGTATAGGCATAGGGTGCAGAAAATAAATTGTGTAATGCCAGAAAAACAATAAAAATGCCGAAAATAAAAATACGCTTGGTCTTTCCACCATTTGCAAGACTAAATGCCGAAAACATCAAGGTAAACAAACCAATACCAAGTACTGCCCCACAAATCATGGCAATACTCATCATCAAACGCTGATACTGTTGATTGATGGTGCGACTTAAACCAATTTTCATTGGATTTTTTAAACCACCTTGCAAGCTCTGAAAGCTAGACGCTTGAATGGTCAGGGTAAAATATTCACTTTCAGGAACAAAATATGCAATTCGTGGGGCATTTTCGGTTTGGTGACTACTCGCATCTGCACCGACTGTGCCAACACGCACCAGTGGATCGCCATTTAAAAATACCCGATAGGCGCCATATTGGTTGGGAATCCAAATCGCAATACGTCTGCCTAGAAATTCTTTTGGAATTTGAAAGTGCCCAATAAAAGTGCCGTAAGTATTGGCATTGCCCATTAAATCTTCAAATGAAGCAGGCAATTCAACGGTATTCGATGCCAGTACCGCACTGGGTTCTTGAATCAATTGTTGCGGATAAAACAACCATCGCCCAGTCAAAATACTCGGTTGATCTTCAGTAAATTGAACAGAATTGAGCAGTTGTTAATGTAGATAGTAAGATTCAGGTGCAGACTCATACTGCGCCAACACACGCGGTGGTGTGAGTACACTGCACAGTAAAATTAAGAAGAGAAATGCACACTTGTGCCACATCCGAGTGAAATTCAAAAACGCAAACGTCCTATTATGCTTATTTTTTAATCTAATCGTTCTTGCACTAAATTTGAAGTAAAAAATTAAGTCATTCATGCTAGACCTTACTGGCATCGGATGAATGACTTAAATTCTAGCGGTTGGGCTAAATTGTGAGGTGTTTATTGATCGCGTGTTTTCACATCATACAATTCAATTTCAAAAATCAAATTAGAATTGGCAGGAATGATATTACCCATTTTGCGCTCACCATAAGCCAAATGTGCAGGCACAATCAGTTTGCGTTTACCGCCCACTTTCATGCCCATGATGCCTTGATCCCAGCCTTTAATTACGCGACCTGTACCAATCACAGTTTCAAAATAGTTGCCACGGTCTAAGGATGAATCAAACTTGGTGCCATCTTCCAACCAGCCTGTGTAATGCGTAGTAATTAAAGCGCCTTTAACCGCTTCTTTACCTTCACCCACCACCAAATCAATAATTTCTAATTCCGCACTCATGTTCATCTCCAAATATTTACACTTCGATGTTTAAGATAATTTCCGACTCGGCTAAGTGTTATTGTAACTGTGTCCACTCAATCTGAGCCTGTGCCTGATCACCAATCAATGTCCATTCACCATCCATCACATTCAACTGCAATTGCATGGTACGCTCGCATAACGCTTGAATGGCTTCGGTACTTGCTGGCGATAGTTGCCACACTTCAACATTATTCAAAGTTTTGATTTTACTGTTACGTTTGTACCACTCATCTACCGATGAACCATAAGCAATAATCGCAACTTGCTTACAACGCGAACTGGCTTTTTTGACTTTGTCTTCATCTGGGCAACCAACTTCAATCCACTTGATTAACTGCCCTGTTAAGTCTTTTTCCCACAAAGCAGGCTCATCGGTTTCAAACAAATCTTTGGTAAATTCCAAAGCTTCATCTGCATAACGTGCGAATGCCAAAATACGCACCATCAAACGCTCAATAGTTTCAGAAGGATGCAATGCCATGGTGAGCTGATAGTCACCGTATTGATGCACATCCATATTGGCAATGTTCAAATCTGCCTTATAAATTGTCGCTTTCAGCGCCATTGTCTATTCCTAAAACCATGTTCAAATTTGCCGCTAAGCATAATGGATTTTCTGGGATTTTGCTTTATCGTTTGCCCGATAATGTATGGTTTTCAATCTAGAGCTGCAGCAGCATCGACCCGACACGCCAATAATTCAGCCTCAAACTTTGCCCAATCCCGCGCGGTTTGATAAATAATTTCCACCCGATTGTCTATGCCTTCATCTGTAGTTTGATAATTAAATTGTTGTGGATTGAAGTTAAAAATTTTCCAACCCTGATTGGTATAAAAAATCCCTTTAATACGCAGCCAATCTTGCTGTTCACAGAGTAAATCTAATAAGAGATAAAAGTCGAATTGCCAACGTTTAGGCAATTTCCAACCTGCGACTGCATATCCTTGTGCAGTTTCGATATAGTGATACGGCAATTGCTTAATTTCTGTAGGCTCTTGCGGATGTGTAGCGATGGTATTCTGTTGCAATTTTAGCAACGGCTGAATTTTACGCTGTGTACCGACATACGGTATATCCATTTCTGTCAAAGCCAGATGACCCTGTTCTGCTTTCAACCATTTTTGCGCGTAGGCTTGATATTCCTGTTGTAGTTGTATGAGGGCTTGCTCATCTGCCGCCTGCATTTGGTCTGCATGTGACACCACAATAATTTGTGCAGCTTTGAGCTGATCGGCATACAGGTTTTGCTGCGTCCACGCCTGATCATGCAAACGCGAACCATCTACTACCGTCACCAAGGCGCGCATCGATAAATGCGTATGCCAATGTGGTTCGGTCAGTTGTTCCAAGAGTTGCGCAGGATGCCCCAAACCTGTCGGCTCGATGAATAAACGGTCAGGCTTCGCTTCGGACAATAAACGCGACAAAGCAATTTGCATAGGCAATTGGCTGCTACAACATAAGCAACCGCCCAATAATTCTTTGACTTGATAACCCTGTTGCTGAGGTAAGAGTTGTTGATCGACCCCGATTTGTCCAAATTCATTCATCAGCACCGCCCAAACTTCATGTTCTGGTTTTTGGCTGAGTAACTGTTTCAATAAGGTGGTTTTTCCTGCACCGAGAAAACCAGAAATAATATGCGTCGGGACTGCTTTTTGTGGTGCAATTAATTTCAAAATAAGCTCACTTTATTGAATTTCAAACAACTCAAGCATGCTAAGCAAGTTTAGCGATTAGTTCAATCTGAATCTAAATACACTGAAATTTATTCATTTCAGCACATCTATCACCATCATGATTTGAAAAATTCGCTTACATTTATTACGTGATGATCTGCAACTTATTTGGGGAAATACACGAGTTTTAGCCGCTTGATGTTATGTTTTATTGCCAACCACGCAATTTTATTGCGGAAAACACAGCCATTTTGATTGGATTTGACTGCATATTTAAAACAAAAATTACCAAACTACGACCTATTCATCATCATTGTGCGGTTCAAGTAACCGTCATTGTTTTGCTTTGTTGCAAGCATTGATCCCATAGCTTTGGCTCTTTAGCATGAGTTCCTGTTCAGCCCGTTCAAATCAGGTGATGACTGACTTGAACACTTTAGCCGCAATAAGTTTTTTTACTTAATGCTTGTGCTGAGCACTCCCTACTACTCATGAAAAACTTTAAATAAGGATGCCAAACCATGAAATTGACACAAATTTTACTCGCTTCAACTTTTGCTTTTGCCACTGCAACTACTTTTGCTGCAAAGGCTGAATCGACAGCAACAGAACAGGAAAAAGTGGTTGTTTCAACGCAGGAAACTGTGGCTGAACCAGCTTCAGAACAAGCTGCTGCACAACCTGCATCTGAAGCAAGCACTGAAACCCCTGCTGCATCGACGCAACAGCCTTAAAACTTAGATACATTTAAAAATGTAAATCGAATACAAAAACTGAGTTTTCCGCCACTCTCTCGGTTTACTCAGTTTTTGTTTATCTACAAAGCCAATCAATATTGCCTTGGACAAAATTAAAAAATAGGCACAAAAAAACCTGTCTACAATTGCAAACAGGTTTTCAGCTAAATTTGATGAAAATTTAGTTTTGTTCAGTTTTCTTATAAATGCTGCAAGATGGATGATGATTTTCTTGCAAACGTGCTACTTTACGCTGCTCTGCTGCTTCAAAACGGCAACGCTTCCAGTCATTGTCTAATTTCAACGCAGGGATTTGTTTTGGTTTACCATTTTCATCGACTGCAACCATAGTGAAGTAACAGCTGTTGGTATGGCGCACTGTACGCTTTTGAATATTTTGTGCTTCTACACGAATCCCAATTTCCATTGAAGTACGACCGACATGGTTCACACTAGCAAGGAAAGTCACCAATTCACCCACATGAATCGGCTCTTTAAAGTTCACTTTATCAACCGAAAGGGTCACCACATAACTACCCGAATAGCGGCTTGCACATGCATACGCCACTTGGTCTAATAGTTTTAAAATTGTTCCACCATGTACATTCCCTGAGAAATTTGCCATGTCGGGTGTCATTAACACGGTCATGGTTAATTCTGACTGGTCATCTAACACTGGGGCAATTTGATCTAATGGTGACATCGCGTTCTCTAGACTCTTTTAAAGACAGTAAGATATGAGCCTATTATTATATCGCGTTTATAAAAGTTTGAATGTTCATTTCGGCAACAACTACATCATTATTATTTATATTGTTTATGATAACATTTATTTAAAATTATAAGACTAAAGACTAAGACTCCCAAGCTGTTATTTTTTAATCCATTTCTGATTTTTTAGAATATTTGTTCAAATTGAATATTACGTGAATCCCCCTGATTCAAGTGTTCAAAAAACAATCTAAAATCTTTTATTCAATGGATTATTCAAGCAAATTTCGGCGAATTTACACGAAAAAAAGTTCAATTTCCCCGTAAATTTTCAAACTTCGCTGCGACATTTAAACCAAGCGCAGCATTTCCTGCGACACATTGCTATAAGTCAAAGTTTGTTCGGTACTCAGTGCAGCTTCAATCACATAAGAACCATCTGGATTAATCATCGTCACTGTAAAAATAACTTGCTCCATAGTGGCAAGTTTCACCTGCTGTCCAATTTCAAAGCCGTGCATGAAGTATCCCCTCGATTTTTTATAAAGTTTTAAAGTCCTGAAGCACAAAAGTTAGGCCGTCTTGGAAGCATGTTCAATTGGTAAACTGCTTAAAAAACGAATTCAGTAAATGCTACATAGAATAAATGGAAACGGTGCGAAAGAACACGCTAAAAAATTGATTTTAAGTCTAAATACCTCATCTCAGTATTTAGATATCTTTATGGTATCTTTATTTTTAAACTATAATATCAAATACTTACAAAGAATAAATCTAAGCAATCTAACATTAAAGTTATTTTTATCAAGCACCTAATTAGACTTAAGTTAAATCTGTTGATTTCATTGAATTGACCTAAATGAAGGATCTGGACAGCTATTTAAACTGTCCATAAAGCCCAAAAGTATTACTCACTTTATAGTCTACAATTCTATGCCCATGCGCATAATGATGCTGTTGATAGACCTGATCAATTTTATTTAATTGCGCTGCGGTTGCTTCTGCACCTGCCAGCATAGTCGCTTCGCGCCCTTTTACATCAAAAATATGGGCTTTTTCACGTAAATCGGGTTGAATGACCACATCTGCCAGTTTCAATTCTTCATTGGCCAAATGCTTTTGCATAATATTAATATTTTGGTTAAACAATCCCCACACATTACTGGTTTCAGTATGAATAGGCTGCGCCAAAATATTCACGGCAATCACAATATCTGCCCCTAAATCGCGTGCAACCTTGACAGGTACAGGGCTCACTAAACCACCATCGACATATTCATGTTCTGCAATTTTAGTAGGTACAAACATACTTGGGATAGACACTGACGCACGCACCGCTTGACCCGTATTGCCATAATTAAATACAACTTTTTTGCCTTCTTTTAATTCAGTCGCCACCACGTACATCGGGATTTTAAATTGCTCCAAACGGAGTTGATCGACTTGTGCATTGACATAATTTTCAACTTTTTTACCATCAAAAAAGCCTTTTAAATCTAAAGTCACATCCCGCACATCATTGGCTTTCATATTCATGGCAATTTCACGTAATTGCTGTGCATTTTTACCACTGGCATAAATTGAACCGACAATGCTGCCTGCGCTGCTGCCCACAATAAAATCAGGATGAATACCGTACTGCTCAAGTACTTCAATCACCCCAATATGTGCATAACCACGTGCGCCACCACTGCCCAAAACCAAGGCGACAACTGGACGTTTTTTTTGTTGTTTTAACTGACGAAAATCAATTTGATTCAGGCGCGACTCTGCTTCAACCACGGGCTGCGACTCACGCAAAGTTTGAGTCGAAAATTGCTGCTGCGATGGCACCACCTGACATCCCACCATCAGTAATGCTGTAAGAGATACATACCCAATTTTCATAATGACCTTCTTGAATCCATAGGTTTCAGTCGATATTTCACCATCAATCGTGTCAAGGTTGATCAGCCTACTTGATACAGCAACCCTCTTAACGTCAACAGTTATGCTCTCTGTTTTTACCTTGCATGAGCGCCCATAGTCTATCTATTATTTTAACCGATCCTTGTAGTAATTCGTTAAACTGTCACTTCTAGCTACTACAGTGGCGCACAATTTGAATCTATCTAACATAATATGCAACCACCTTCTTATTCCTTATTATTCTGGATTTTTCTGCAATTAGGTTGTCTGTCTTTTGGGGGGCCTGCAGCGCATTTGGTGTTTTTCCATCAGCGTTTTGTGCAACAACTCAAATGGCTAGATGAATCCCAGTATTCACAAATTGTCGCACTTGCACAACTCTTACCCGGCCCAACTAGTAGTCAGGTGGGTTTAGCGATTGGTTATTTGCAAAAAGGCTATTGGGGCGCAGTCCTAGCGTGGTTGGGTTTTACCATGCCTTCCGCATTGTTTATGGCTTTGGTTGCAGTTTTGGGACATCAATATTTAGATGTCCTGTCTTCAAATAGCTTTCACAGCATTCAACTGATCGTATTGGCCGTGGTAGCTTGGGCATTTTGGCAAATGTTGCGCAGTTTTTGTAAAACGGTTTGGCAATATGCCTTAATGTTTGCTTCTGCCCTATTTATTTATCTGGTGCCATTGAGCTTCAATCAAGTTTTGGTGATTCTGATTGCCGCTTGTTTTGGCATTTGGATGGCGAAACGCGCAGCACCGACTGCTGCACCAGCATCCACCAATACAACGGCGACAGATACTCATTTTACTGCGGCACATTTACTCAAACATCGTCGTTATGCTGTATTTTGGGCAGTACTTTTTGTTACACCCTTTATTGTGCTGTCAGGTCTAAACTGGCTGCAACCTCAATTACTCTATGCAGCCAATTTAAGTTTCTATCAAGCCGCATCTTTGGTCTTTGGCGGTGGGCATGTCATTTTGCCTTTATTGCATCAAGATTTTGTTAGCACAGGCTTAGTCAGTGCAGAACAGTTCGATTTGGGTTATGCCATGGCGCAATTGGTACCTGGTCCACTGTTCAGCTTTGCAACATATTTGGGCAGTTTGATTCCAATGACAGAATCTATGCTGCTGAATGCGACTTTAGCCACGTTGGCGATTTTTATACCATCTTTCTTTTTGGTATTTACCACCTTGCCTTATTGGTCTTGGTTGATGCAGCAAGCCTATATTCGTCATGCGGTTACAGGGATTAATGCAGCGGTAGTCGGTTTGCTGCTGTATATGGTGCTCGAAATGGCACAGCGTCATATTTTGAGTATTGCTGATCTGCTGTTTATTGTTTTGGTGATTGGATTATTAAAATCCAAACTACCTATTTGGCTCAGTTTAATTGGTAGTTTTCTGGTCTATACAGCATTTTTGCATTTCATGGCTTAAATTAAAAATGCTACAGATCAAATAAAAATGCCAGTTCAATTGAACTGGCATTTTTTGTGGATGACTGAATCAAGCCTGAATACTTTGGAGCTTAGCCACCAAAGAATTTTAGAATAGATTGAATCACCGCAACGTTAATTAAATCGACAAAGAATGCACCACACAGCGGCACAATCAAGAACGCTTTATAAGATGGACCATACATATTGGTAATGGCCTGCATATTGGCGACTGCTGTTGGCGTTGCCCCCATCCCAAAACCACAGTGTCCTGCTGCCAACACGGCTGCATCGTAGTTTTTCCCCATAAGACGGAAGGTCACAAAAGCTGCATATAACGCCATTGTGAGTGCTTGCGCACCTAAAATCACCATCAACGGACCTGCCAAATCGGCCAATTGCCATAGTTTGAGTGACAACAACGCCATCGCCAAATATAACGATAAAGATGCATTCCCAAACACATCAATCGCACGGTCAAAAATATTAACTTTAAAAATACTTTCTAAGACATTACGCAGAACCACACCGCCCGCCAATGCCCAAACGAAAGTTGGTAATTCAAACATCGTGCCTTTGGCAGCGCCTGTCATAAATTCGGCAAATGCCAAACATCCAGCAAATAAACCCAAAGTAGTAATTGCATTATCTGCTGTAATTAAACGAACCTGATGCGGATATTCAAATGGAATAAACTCATTGGAATCTTGATCCGCAGGCGTATTATCGCGTTTTTCAATTTGTTCGTCGGTACGTGGTACAGCCAATTGATGACGGTTGATTAAAGTTTTAGCCAGTGGACCACCAATTAAACCACCAATAATTAAACCAAAGGTCGCACTTGCCATGCCCAGTGCCAAAGCACCTTGAATACCATATTGGGTTTCTAAAATTTCACCCCACGCACCTGCTGTACCATGACCGCCAGTTAAAGTAATCGATCCTGCAATTAAACCAATTAGTGGATCAATACCTAACAATGTTGCAAGACTAATGCCGACAATGTTTTGCAACACAATAAATGTGGAAATTGCAATCAAGAAAATAATTAAACCGATTCCGCCCTGACGCAATTTTGTGAAGTTCGCGCTTAAACCAATCGAGGCGAAGAAAATAAGCATAAAGCTAGTTTGCAATGCGCTACTGGTGGTAATGCTATAACCCCAAAATTGATTCACCAACAATGAAACAATAGCGGCAACCAAACCACCTGCAACAGGTTCAGGAATATTATAGCGTTTTAAAAAATCAATTTTATTGACTAAAAGTCGCCCTAAGAGCAGGACGATGACCGCAGCAATCAGCGTATAAAACGCATTAAAAGTAAATTCCATGGCAATATCCATATAGTGATTGCAGATTGTTTTTAATACGATGAAGAGCTGTCTATGCAAACCAAAGCATTTGCATCACTATGACTCTAAATCAACTAAAAAATGCCGCAATACAAAGTATGTAAACAGTATTGTATTTGACCGATGTTTAAGATGTATGCGTTTCGCTGAGCCAACCCAATCCTTAGGTTTCACTCAAGCGTTATGGTCTGCGTTTGCCTAGAACAGAAGAAAAGAAAGACAAAAGACAGCAATTTCACTTTCGGGGTGACTTCGAGTGCAAACAACTGAATCGGCTTAACACTGAGAGGTAATCTCATATAAGCTCCAAAATATCTGAGGTGGATAAATACCTTCCGATAAAGATATTCAACCACTTGACAAAAAACAGCAAGATTAAAGGTCGATCATTATGCATTTTTTTTAACAAAAAGCTGCTATTTTCTGCGTTTTTTCTATAATTTTTAATGATTGTTTTAAGCTATAAGTGAAAGTTACAGCATTCTTTGAAAATGCATAAAATTTAAGTTACTGAATTAGTGGTATAAACTTCATACATAAAAAAACAGAGCTTAAAATTAAGCTCTGTTTTGGATTTTGCTCAAAAGTAGCGACTTAGAAGCTATAACGCGCCATAAAGCCTACACGGTCATCACTGAATTTCTTACCATCAAAGTTTTTACGCTCACCATTAATATATTCAATACCTAAATCGACTGGTTTTACAGGTGAATAGATAAAGTTAATCCACGCTTGTTGTACTGTTTCATTTTGATCAACATTAGCTATTGCACGTGCATAATCTGTACCATCATCCGCAAATAAAGCACCATAAGCTAAAGTCGAACGTAATTGTGGTGAGAACTTATACGTTGCACCCACTTGTACAGCAACTGCTTCGTTTTGTTCAATACTATTACCTACAACTGAATATGCTGTATTACTGCCATATAGATGGTTGCTGTTGCCTTTCATATATGCAACATCAGCAGATACTTTAAGCGGCTCTGCAACTTGGTAATTCGCACCTACAGCTGCACCCCAACCTGTTTTGTCATCATTTGCTGCATCTGATTTATAGTGTTCAACCAATGCACGCGCAGAAGCCAAACCTTTACCATCAGCAAAACCTTGAGTCACTTTTGCTGTTAAAACAGGTAAACGATAGCTCAAATCGCCAGTTTGGGTCGCCTTACTATTACCTTCTTCAGCAGATACAAATAATTGAGTTGCTGGCGCTAATTTTTGGCTATAACGCACTTGTGGCACACGTGCAGAAGCACCTGTTCCACCAATGTTCGTACTAAAGTCAATCATTTCTGGCGCATGTACTGAAGCAAAGCTTGAAGTCGTTTGACCAAATAACCAGTCATTGAAAGTTAGATAAGCATGGCGAATACGTAAGTTTTCTGCTGCACCGCTTGCAAAGTCAACTTCAACTTTACCACCTACTTTGTTGTCACCAACAGGTGTATTAAAGTCTAACCCTAAACGCGTTACTTTTGCAGTTGCTACAAGTTTATCTTTGGTAGATTTCGTTGTTGCATTACCCACAGCATGAGTACTGTTAAAGTCACTGTCTGCACCATCAATAATATAGTTTGCATCACCACGTACAAAACCATAAATAGAAACATCTGCGCCTGATTTAGACTTTAAGCTGCTTAATGCACTTGCAGGTGCAGCAGGCTTCGCCTGTTGTACTTGGGCAATTTGAGTTTGCTGCTGTTGTTGTACTTGCTGTTGTTGCTGAATTAATGATTTTAACGCTTCAACTTCTTGACGAAGTTCTTGAATTTGTTGTTGCTCAGTTTTTGCTGCGTGTGCAGTACCTACTATTAAAGTTGTAACAGCAATAGCTAAACCTTTGATCATAAATTGACCGTTGAGTAATTGACTCATTTATCTCTCCAAAATAAAACAACGCTGCATCCGTGCATGATGATTTTGTTCGTCATCTATCGATTTCACATCGAATTATAAAAATGGCTTAAAAATCAAAACACTTTTGCCAAATAGTCCAAGACACTCAAATATTTCAAATTGTGTCATTTATTACAGACTTCAATCTATCAAGTTATGACGTTTATTAAAATCAGTTTTCCCGAATAAGAAATCACAATTAATCATAATTACAGATTCAAACAATTAAACCATATAAAATTCAACACCTTAAATAGGTTGATTATTCAAGTATTTACACCACCATTAGACTATTGTATATATTTCAGTTCTGTTAAAAAGCCCGATTTTTTCGAAAAAAATCACCATTTGAAAAAGTATTGACCCCAACTCAGTCTGGTTGCGGTTGTAAAATATGAAAAACGGCGAACATTCCAGACCCAATAAATAGCAGCATTAATACAGCCATATTCAGCAAAGCACTACCTGTTAAAAAATTGAGTAACACCCCACCAATCAAGCCACAAAAGAATTGCACACTACCCATGACCGCACTGGCTGTTCCTGCACGTGCGCCTTGTTTTGCCATTGCCAGTGCCATGGCATTCGGGCCTGTAAAACCAATCCCAGACACGGCAAGAAATAAACCGATCATCACCAATGCCAAAGGTGCATACCCCAAACTACCTGCAAGCAGTAGAATGACCGCACCACTCAGTTGAATCATGCTGCCCAATTTTAAGCGTTGTAACACACCCAATTTGCCACTGATTTTTTTATTCAGGGTCGAAAACAGCATAATACCAATCGCATTGGCACCAAACACATAAGCAAAAGCTGTTTCACTCAAGCCATATTGATCCATCATGACTGCACTTGAACCGCTGATATAGCAAAACAATGCCCCACCAGTCAGACAGCCTGCCAACATTGGAAAACGAAAATCACGATCTTTTAAAATGGCAAAATATAAGGTCAGTACTTGCTGAAAGTTCAAATTTAAACGACGTTCTTTCGCCAAAGTTTCTTTAAAAAAGAAGTGCACACATAAACAGCAAATAATTCCAACGCAGGTCAGCACTACAAAAATAGCTTGCCAATTCATCCATCTAAGTACCCATGCGCCCAGCGTAGGTGCAATAATGGGCGCAATGGTCATCACAATCATCATGCTCGAAAAAGCTTGAGCGGATGTTTGCAAATCCAAGCGATCACGAATAGCTGCTCGTGCAATTACCACACCCACACAGCCACCCAAAGCCTGCAAAATACGTGCAGCAATCAGTCCCCATTCATTTTGAGCAAACACGCACAACATACTGGCGAGTGAAAATAGTGCCAAGCCAAAATATAAAGGCGGCTTACGTCCAATCCGATCACTCAGCGGCCCGTAAATCAGTTGACCCAATGCCAAACCTAAAAAGTAGGCAGGCAAACTGTTTGCGACCATTTGGGTCGATACGCCAAACTCGCTTGCCATAACGGGCAAGGCAGGCAAATACATATCAATCGATAAAGGCCCAAGCGAAGTCAATAACGCCAACAATAAAATCCACGCAGTCGAATATTGCCGCATGTTGGGTTGTTGCGCAGATGGTGGCGTACTGCTTGAACTTGGCAGCGTTTTCGATATGCTCATATTTTATGATGAAATGACAGATGTACAGACAAGCTTACACGCTCCATAGTATGATTTGTTGTGATCAAAGATGAATTTTCACATATTAGGTACTCTAAACATCTCATCTACAGTTACAATGTACGCAAACCTTCATCTTGCAGCATAAATCTCTGTTTAGACAGAAAAGTTTACTTAAAGGAATGATGTTGAAACCTTGGCTGATAAAGCTCAAACAAGCGACCTATAACACCACATTTATGTATAACATCCGCATGCTCATTGCATTTGCGGGAACTGCTTTTGTTCCCTATTTTATGGGGATGCAGCTTGCCACTATTCCTTTAACTTTAGGTGTGCTTGCCGCAGGTTTGAGTGATATTGATGACCGTTTTTCGGTGCGTATTGTCAATCAGCTCTATACTTATATTGGTTTCTTTGTTACCGCCACATCAATTCAGTTTTTATTTCCGCATCCTATTTTATTTGCTACAGGCTTAATCCTGTCGTGTATTGTCTTAATTTTGCTCGGTTCGCTCGGACGACGTTATGCCACCATTTCTTATGGCTGTTTGGTGGTGTCAGTCTATTCCATGCTTGGCGTCAACCTATTTGATGACTGGTACATGCAGCCGCTGCTTTTGGTTTCGGGCGCAATTTGGTACGGCTTAATTTCGACCATCAGCTTTTTACTGTTCCCTGTTCGTGCCTTACAAGACAAACTTTCACTCAGTTATTCTTCTTTGGGTGATTTTTTATTTGCCAAATCAAATCTATTTGATGTGGATATGACTGCACCGAGTTATCAACAAAGTATCATTGATTTATCACTTGAAAATGGCAAATTAATTGCGATTTTTAACGACTTAAAAACCGCTTTACTGACCCGTTTAAAAGGTGACCGCGGGCAAAAAGATACCCGACGTAGCTTACAGTATTACTTTGTCGCACAAGACATTCACGAACGTGCCGACTCTGCACATATTGATTATCAAAAACTGGCGAAAATATTTCAGCACAGCGATATTTTATTTCGCTTCCAGCGTATTTTGTCGATTCAAGGCAAAGCCTGTAAAGATTTAAGCGAAAGCATTTTGCATCGTAAACCTTATGTGCATAACAAGCGTTTTAAACATGCTTTTGAAAATCTTAAACAGTCTTTAGAAAAACTGCGCAGTGAACAGCAATATGACCAAGTCTGGATTAATGCACTGTTTGCCTTATACCAAAACCTGAAATCAATTGATGCTCAACTGCGTAACCTTGAAACCGAACGCAATATTAAACTGGATAAATCAAAACATATTGAACAACAACTGAAAGATGACGACTTAAAAAGTTGGGATGATATTGTCATTCGGATCAAGCAGCATTTAACCCCAGAATCGGTCTTGTTCCGCCACGCCATTCGTTTGTCGATTGTACTATTGATTGGCTATATTTTTGTGCAAGTCACCAATATTCAATATGGCTACTGGATTTTACTGACCGCCCTGTTTGTGATGCAGCCCAACTTTAACACCACCAAACGACGTTTACGTTTGCGTATTATTGGGACGTTGGCAGGGATTGTAGTCGGCTACACCATTTTATATTTTGTACCATCTGTAGAAGGACAATTACTGGTTTTAGTGATTAGTGGCATGTTGTTCTTTGAATTGCGTAGTAAACAATATGCACAAGCCACTGCCTTTATGACCATTTTGGCGCTGATGAACTTTAACCTAGAGGGTTTAGGCTATGCTGCAGCCGTACCACGTATGGTCGATACCTTAATTGGTTGTGCGCTAGCATGGTTTGGCGTGAGTTTTATCTTCCCCGATTGGAAATTCCGCCGTCTATCACGCACGATTCGCCGCTCACTCACCGCGCAATGTGGCTATTTGGCAGAAGTGATTGAACAATATAAAAATGGACGCAACAACGGTTTGAATTATCGTGTCGTGCGCCGTGCTGCTCATAATACCGATGCAGAAGTTGCTTCACTGATTTCAACACTCGCCACCGAACCTGATTTTGACCCCAATCAAAAAGCTCAAGCCTTTGAGTTCTTGTGTCTAAATCACACCTTTATTAGCTATATTGCTGCACTTGGTGCGCATCGTGACAAAATTGACGATCAGGAAGTCTTGCAACTGCTCGATCAAGCGATGGACGATATTCAAGGTGCTTTACTGAAAGATGAAACGCCAGATTTAAGCGCACAAAACATGCTGCAAACCATTCGTCAGCGTTTAAGCCAAAACAAAGAAGAAGATCAAAAATCATTGATTATTTTGCAGCAATTATCTTTGATGATGAGTATCTTGCAGCAATTAAGTCGCTTAAAACAAAGTTTAAGCCACGAACATGATCAGGACGCAACGGAACTGGCGTCTTTATAAACAATCCTGCAAACGGTCAGTGCCTACTTATTCGCCCTAAGCTGCACAAGTATTCACCGACCTTAGCATGATTTTGCGACAATATACTCACTGCATGACAGCAATTAATGCTAAACTTTTTATAGTTTTAAATTTGTTAGTTTCACTATGACCGCGAAAAGTTTATACGCCTATACCCTACAGCCTGTGATCTACGAAGTTTCTGAAGAAGAACAACGTCACGCACAACTGGTAATTTGGCGCAGTACCAATAAAATTGGCATGAAAGCATGGATTATTATGGGTGTGATTGTTGCCCTTTCCATTTTAGGCATTCTGCTGTTAAAAAATTATTCGACAATTTTCTGCTGGGTTGCCATTGTCTGTGTGGCACTCTACCTGCTCGTGCGTAAATACGGCTTGGAATGGTACGTTAAGCGCAAAATGAATGAATTTCCTGTGCAAGAAATTAAAGGGATTCGTTTAGGCGTACAGCCACACGGTATCGTGATGCGTCAGCAAATGGGCGCTCAAGAAGGCGTGGGTGCAATTGGCTGGAAAGATGTGTATGAATGGTACAATACCCCTGAGTTTATCTTGATGAACTTCAAAGTAAAAGGTCAGCAAGGTGCTTATATTCTGCCTAAGCGTATGGACAGCAAGAACTTTTCGTTCAACACCATTCGCAAGCATTTGACTGAAGCTGCAGGCGAAGCCAAGCAAATCTAAATATCCCTATTTAAAAATAAACCTCTATCCCCTGTGATGGAGGTTTTTTTTGCTTAAAATTAAAACAATGAACGATAATGAGAATAAATAGCATTTGCATTAACTTCATCTCTGCATTATTCTGCATCACAATTCATACTCAACAACCAACGCTTATGCTGAAGAAAGCCTTTTTCCAAATTCACTGGTTCCTTGGTATTACTGCAGGACTGATCTTGTCACTCATGGGCGTGACAGGTGCGATTTATTCCTACGAACAAGAAATTCTAAAATGGATGAATCCGAACAGTTATCAGGTACAAGTTGAGCAGAAAGCCAAACTAAGCCCTGCAGAAATTTATCAACATTTTCAGCGTACCCAACCTGACTATAAAATTAATAGCATCACCGTTGCAAAAGACCCGGCTGCATCTTCAACCATCAATATTGCGAAAGAAGGTGCAAAACGTGGACAAAATATCCTGATTAATCCTTACTCGGCAGCAGTGTTGCCTGAAATTCGGGGACGTGAATTTTTCCAGTTTATTCAGCAATTACACCGCAACTTAACCGTAGGGCCTATTGGTAAACAAATTACAGCCGCATGTACCCTCATGTTGTTGTTCTTTGTGTTAAGTGGCATTTACCTACGCTGGCCGAAACGCCATTCATTTAAACAATGGTTTGCGCTCAAACCTCAATTAAAAGGACGTAATTTTATTTGGGATTTACATGCCGTAGTAGGTACATGGGTGGTGATTTTCTATCTAGTTTTGGCATGCACAGGGCTATATTGGTCGTATGAGTGGTGGCGCAATGGCATGTTTAAAGTCATGGGTGTGGAAAGACCACAAGCGCAATTGCAAGCAGATGGACGCAACAAACCTGTAAATTCAAATGCTCAAGCACCTCATCAGGCTGCGCAAACACAAACTGCAGGACGCCGCGCAAACACTACAAAACCAGCCAAGCAGAATACGCTGGATCAGGCACAAATCAATCTGGCATTGACGAAGGCATGGCAACATTTCCCGCAGCAATTGGGGCAGGATTATTCCAGTATCACTTTTAATGTGCCTAAACACGCCAATACTGAAATTGAAATTAACTTTGTCGATGTCATTCCACAACATGAACGTGCCCGCAATAACGCAACTTTTGATTATCAACAAGCACGTATTACTCAACTTGAATTATATGTAGACAAACGGCTTAATGAAAAAATCATGAGCAGTATGCTGCCTGTGCATCGCGGTAGTTTCTTTGGGCCTGTTTATCAATTTTTAGCCATGCTTTCTGCATTGATGATGCCGCTGTTTTTCGTCACAGGTTGGATGCTCTATTTAAAACGTCGTAAACAAAAGCGTTTGACTCTTGCTGCACGTCAAAACCAGACTCAATTTCAGATCGACCCAAATGCTGCACACTGGCTCATTGTCTATGCCAGCCAAACAGGTACTGCCGAACAATTGGCATGGCGCACCGCTACTAGTCTGCAAGAAGCACATCAGCCTGTCACAGTCAAAGCCCTGCAACATCTCAGCCTTGAAGATCTTAAAAACACCACCCAACTGTTATGTATTGCTAGCACTTATGGCACAGGTGATGCACCCGATTTGACCTCAAGTTTTGTGAAAAAAATCCTACCGCAAACCTGTGACCTGAGTCATTTGCGTTATGCAGTACTGGCTTTAGGTTCACGTGAATATGCAGATCATTACTGCCGTTTTGGACATACGATTGCTGCATGGTTGCAACGTAATCAAGCACATGCCTTGTTCAATACCATTGAAGTTAATAATGCCAATCCTGCAGACATACAGCGTTGGAATCAGGCTTTGGTACAGGTCACACAACTTGACTTACCAAGTATGCATATCGAAAAAACTTTTGATACATGGACCTTACAGCAACGTGACTTGCTAAATCCCAACAGTTTAGGCGCACCCGCCTTCAATATTGAACTGTTAGCACAACATGATGTGCATTGGTCTGCAGGTGATATTGCAGAAATTCAGCCTGAAAACAGCACTGCACGGATTCACGCCTTTTTAAAACAGCATCAACTCGATGCCAATACAATTCTTGCTGATGGTCAGCAAACCTTAGTACAGGCTTTGGCAGATAAAGACCTCACCGCGCCAATTCAGACATTTAAAACTGCGGATGAATTATTGGCACAACTTTCACCCTTGCCTAGTCGTGAATATTCAATTGCCAGTATTCCTTCACAACAGGTTTTAAGACTTGTGGTGCGTCAAAAATTCGATGCTCAAGGCGAGCTTGGCTTAGGTTCAGGTTGGTTAACTGCACATGCTGCACTTGGGCAAAATATCGCATTACGCATTCGCAATAATCCATCTTTCCATTTAATTGATGATGACCGCCCAATTATTTGTATTGGCAACGGTACAGGGCTTGCAGGATTAATGAGCTTATTGCATGCACGTACCCGCCTGAATTACACCCAAAACTGGTTGTTTTTTGGTGAACGTCAGCAAGCGCACGATTACTTTTATCAGCACACCATCGAGGCTTGGCAAAGCACAGGTATGCTACAACGCCTTGATTTGGCCTTTTCCCGTGATCAAGCCGAAAAAGTCTATGTACACCATAAGTTACGCGAACAGGCTGAAGAATTAAAACGCTGGATTGAACAAAATGCCGTGATTTATGTCTGCGGTAGCATTCAAGGCATGGCCAGTGATGTCGACCAAGCCTTAAAAGATATTTTGGGTGAGACTCAACTGGAACAATTACGTCAGCAAGGACGTTATCGCCGAGATGTGTATTAGGATTTGTTGACACTTTTTAAATGGCTTGCGCTGTAGCTCTATAGCTAAAACTTGGCAATTCACCCAAGTTTTATCCATAGCCTCAGCCGAAACATAATTCAGTTGAGGCAAAATTTTTCAGCAGCTTCGGCTATACTGTTTGTACAGCATCACAGTACAATAAAATTATGCAAGGCATGCAAGCAAGTCACGTACAAACACAATTTAGTCTATTTAAAAGAATATTGAGTAGCCTAATTGGATTAATTTTAGTATTGGATGGTGCCTATCTCATCAGCTTAAAGAAAATTCATTTCGGCACCGTTTTACCTGTTTTAATAGGCATGATGCTGCTGTGTTATGCCATTTTCTATACTTGGATTCAAAGCTACTTAAAACAACATACACGCTTAGATTGGCTGTGGAAATTCGGTTGGGGCGTATTTTGGCTGTGGTGCATCAGCCTGCTGATCTTTTTTACTTATATTCATTTCAGTACACAGCAGCAAAATACTGTAACCAACAATGCTAAAGTGGTGATTGTACTCGGCAGTGGCATTGAAAATGGACAACCATCGCCCACGCTCGCCAAACGACTGGATACTGCAGCCGCGTATGCCTTGGAGCATCCACAAAGTTATTTAATAGTCAGTGGTGGCCCTGCTTTTGCGGAACAACTCACCGAAGCGCAGGTGATGTCCAACTATTTGCAACAACGTTATGCAATTGCAGCATCACACATTATCTTGGAAACCCAAAGCACCAGTACGGCACTTAATTTGAAAAACAGTCAGCCCTTGCTGCATACATTAGGCACAGATAAAACCCAACCGATTATAATTGTCACCAGCGACTTTCACACACCACGTGCAGCAGCCATTGCCAAACGACAAGGATACACACAGTTCAGCATGCTCAGTGCAACGACACCACTCTATACCCGCTATAACGCATGGTTACGCGAGTATTTTGCTTATATCAGTGGTTGGCTGCTGAATGAGTATTAAAAATAAAATCTAGCAAGCAGATCGCTTAATTCAAACGTATCGAGCGTGGTAAAGGAATTTGCATATCTTTAAAAAATTCAGGTTTTTGCATATACACCTGATACAAATAATTTTTTAGATCAAGCAATAACTTTTCAGGGGCAACCAATACATTCTGCCCTTCTGGGCTTAGATTCATCGAAATATTGGTGGCTTCCTGACGTAAAAATGGAATCACTTTTTCAATAAAATCTTTCAGTGAAATTTCTTCGACTTGATAATTGGCCCAATTGTCTTTAATTAACAGTTTTGCCAGACTTTTATTTTGCCACATTGCAAAAGCACGTTGCCCTGTAGGCGTGGCACAGAGCGCCCAGCCATCTTCATACAATGCAAAAACATGCCCCTGAGACACAATGGTCTCAATAAATTGCTTGTAAATATCTTGTGCATTATAAGTTTGCGTTGCTTGCTTAGATGCAGCTTTACGTTGATAAGGATTTCGCATAAGTCACGGATATTAGTATTATTATTAAATAAAAATTTTAGGCGAATTTATTGCAATACGCAAGTAATATAAGATAAAGGAGGATGAAAGGATATGGTGGGCGCTGACGGGATCGAACCGCCGACATTCTGCTTGTAAGGCAGACGCTCTACCAACTGAGCTAAGCGCCCTGAAGATTAAAAAATAACATCGTTATTTTTTATGATGCAAGACAAGCAAAGAACGTCGTCTTGAACTTTGAAATACATTTTTCACATCAGGGAATGAAAAATGGCGCAGCGGACGGGGCTCGAACCCGCGACCCCCGGCGTGACAGGCCGGTATTCTAACCAACTGAACTACCGCTGCAACGGTAATTGCGTAAGCAATTAAGGTCTTTTTTGTATGTATGCCAAGCATAAATACTAAAATATGGTGGGCGCTGACGGGATCGAACCGCCGACATTCTGCTTGTAAGGCAGACGCTCTACCAACTGAGCTAAGCGCCCTGATAAGATCAAAACAATATTTTGTTCTGATTTTGCAAAACTGTCAAACTTTGCATCATTCAGTTTAAGTCTATCAGGCAACCTAAACTTTTCTTTTGAATGGCGCAGCGGACGGGGCTCGAACCCGCGACCCCCGGCGTGACAGGCCGGTATTCTAACCAACTGAACTACCGCTGCATCGCAAAAGAATCTGGTGGGCGCTGACGGGATCGAACCGCCGACATTCTGCTTGTAAGGCAGACGCTCTACCAACTGAGCTAAGCGCCCTCAAAAGCAATTTATGTAAATGGCGCAGCGGACGGGGCTCGAACCCGCGACCCCCGGCGTGACAGGCCGGTATTCTAACCAACTGAACTACCGCTGCACTTACACAAAGTCACTATTGTGGTACAAACAATGGTTAAAGAATCTTAAGTGGCGCAGCGGACGGGGCTCGAACCCGCGACCCCCGGCGTGACAGGCCGGTATTCTAACCAACTGAACTACCGCTGCACGTAAGAATCTATAACGTAAAGGCTTGGTGGGCGCTGACGGGATCGAACCGCCGACATTCTGCTTGTAAGGCAGACGCTCTACCAACTGAGCTAAGCGCCCTTAACGTCTTTATCGTTTGTGAGGTGCATTATAGAGAATCTTTACCGCCTGTCAAACGCTTTTCGGCTTGTTTTCAGTTTTTTGTGACTGAGTGATTAAAAAATAGGTGATCCGCTATAAAAACAAACAAATTCTGCAAGTTATTTTAGTTTTCAAGCAAAATTAATGTGCTTTTCAACTTGTTAGCTCTGCAATCTATCTGCTCAATATGTTGGTTTTTTATGTTGTGATAGATACAACTTTATTCAATTGACTCGCACCATCAACCAAGCAAACCTAAGCTATTTAAATCTAGCTTGTGTTCAGAAATATAAACCAAGGCTTTTTCTGGAATCAGTTCAAACAATTCTAAAATATCGTGGTTACGCATCCGAATACAGCCATGCGATGCAGGAATTCCCATCGGTTCTGTGTCTGGTGTGCCATGTATATAGATATAGCGCTGAAAAGTATCGCAGCCAATGCCTTGATTAAAACCTTCTTGCAAACCACTGAGCCATAAAATGCGGCTTAAAATCCAGTCCCGTTCAGGAAATTGTTCAGCTAAATCTAAATTGTAAATTTCACCTGTCGGTTGACGCGCAATAAATACTGCATTTTCAGGTTCATTTTCACCAAATTTTAAAGCGACTTCATGCCAGCCACGTGGTGTTTTACCACTATTTTCAGTTTCACCAATGCCATTCACACCACTCGAGATGACGTAGAGTTTCTGATGCTTCGGCAAATATAAAGTTTGCTCGGCTAAATCAATCAAAATATCTGCTTGTGTGTATAAAAAAGACATTGCGCTACCCTATTCTTCTTCTTTCGTGGGCGGCTGTGGTTCAGGACGTAACCACAACCAAATACACACCACCAACATGGTGGTATTGGTAAAAATTTTGACCGCAACGGGCGCAGTTGTGAACAGCATGATCACGGCACTAATACTCATCATGATCGTTGCAAACCATTTGGCTTTACGCGGTACAGTACCATTGGCGCGCCAATCTCTGAGTGTACTGCCATATTTAGGATGATTCAGTAACCAGTTGTCCATTTGCGGCCAACCGCGTGACGATGCCCAAGCTGCTAAAATCAAAAAAACTGTAGTAGGCATACCCGGCAACAATGCACCAATAAAGCCAAGGATGACAAAGATCACCACTAAACTTCGCCATAACAAGCTTTGCATACCACTGTCCTAAACTACGAATTGCGGTAGTATAAAGCGTTTTTTAATTTTCCGTTGTAATTCTGCATTTTTCAGCATGGATTCATAATGATTGAGTTGCATCAACCCGAGCTTCTGCCCGAAGTATGGCTGACCTACAAAACCCCGCTTATCCGTCAGTTGGCTTTTAGTGTGGCAAGTCCGAATATTTTATGTGCTGTGCCTGAGCAATTGCCCATTCAACATACTTTTGAATTCCATTCAGATACTTTTTGGCAACACCATTATCACGCTTATCAATCACGTTTAGCCTATTTAGATTCACATCCCGAAGCGGTTTACGATTTTTTAAATCAACTGAAAAGTACCCGTTTAGGCTTACGCTTTGAAATGTTGATGTGGTTTTGGCTGCGTGATCGTGACTATCATCCCTTCGAATTATTGGGGCACAGTATTCAAATTATTGATGGTGCTAAAACTGTGGGTGAACTGGATTTTTTACTGCACAACCATGACACGCAGCAGGTTGAACACTGGGAAGTCGCATTAAAATACTACTTAGCCGAAGCGGATTGCTCTTTGGCACACTGGTATGGTTTAAACCGCTCCGATACTTTAGCGCGTAAACTGAATCATTTTAGTCAAAAGCAATTTCAATTTAAACAAGCCTTGGATGTGCCGATTCAACGCCGTTTTGCTGTACTCAAAGGACAATTGTATTTCACCATACATCACTTGGCACAATCATCTACAACACTTGTGCCATACTGGGTTAATCGCGCTCGTCGTTTAGGTCTTTGGGGGAGTGATATTCCTGCACAAACAGAACAGTTTTATCGCCTGCAACGTCATGAATGGATTTGTCAAAATGCTCAAGCCAGTAGCCATCCTAATCAATGGTGGGGAGATGGCTTGTATTATCGGGCGGCACATTCACAATTTTATATGTATCGTGCTGCACCGCTGATTAACTATCCACCATTAACACGCTGAATACCAGTTTCAACATTTTATTACGTAAGCACCATAAAAGTTGCCTATTTATTTTTCTGTTTATTTCCTAAGCTAAAAAACACATCAAAATAATCTATCTAGAACATATTGGAGATGATCATGAAAAAAATTCTAGCGACTTCACTACTATTAGCCTTTGTTTTAACGGGTTGTAATACAATTAAAGGCGTGGGCGAAGACGTATCTTCTGCAGGTCATGCGGTGAGTAATACTGCTGAAAAAACCCAACAAGAAATTCGCAAATAATTCTGAGTATTTCAGGAATATCTTCACAAAAACCACAAAAAACCTTGTTCTCGGACAAGGTTTTTTCACGCTAAAATTTCACTTTTGTTGCATTATTCCCCTATTATTAGCACTTACTCTTGATAAACGTCTGAAACTCTCATGACCTCTTCTGCTACTCTGGATTTAAGCCTTCAGCTTTTACGCCAACCGTCTGTCACTCCTGTCGATCACAACTGTCAAAACCTCATGGCAGAACGCTTAGAAAAAATTGGATTTAAGATTGAATCTATGCGTTTTGACGATGTAGATAACCTCTGGGCGCGTAAAGGTACGGAAGCACCAGTCTTTTGCTTTGCAGGTCATACCGATGTTGTACCAACTGGCAATTTAAACGCATGGAATACCGATCCATTCGTACCTGAAATTCGTGATGGCAAACTTTATGGTCGTGGCAGTGCCGACATGAAAACCGCATTGGCAGCCATGGTGGTTGCCTCTGAACGCTTTGTCGCCAAACATCCTGATCACAAAGGCTCAATTGCCTTTTTGATCACTTCTGATGAAGAAGGCCCCTCTATTAACGGCACCGTCAAAGTCGTTGAAACTTTAGAAGCACGTCAGGAAAAAATGACTTGGTGTTTGGTAGGTGAACCTTCAAGTACCCATAAATTAGGCGATATTATTAAAAATGGGCGTCGCGGTTCGCTCAATGGTGTCTTGACTGTAAAAGGCAAACAAGGTCATGTGGCTTATCCACACTTGGCAATTAACCCGATTCATACCGCGTCTAAAGCGATTTCGGAACTGTGTGAAACGGTGTGGGATCATGGCAATGAATACTTCCCTGCCACCTCATTTCAAATTTCAAATATTCAAGCAGGAACAGGCGCGACCAATGTTGTCCCTGGCAATATGACGGTGACCTTTAACTTCCGTTATTCGACTGAAGTGACTGCAGATGAGCTAAAAGCTCGCGTCTTGGAAATTTTAGATCGCCATCAAGTGGAGTATGAAATCGAGTGGACGCTTTCAGGTTTGCCATTTTTAACCCCTGTAGGTGAATTGGTTAATGCTGCACGTCAAGCCATTCGCAATGTCACAGGTGTTGAAACAGAATTATCGACCAGTGGCGGTACATCTGATGGTCGCTTTATTGCGCCAACAGGTGCGCAAGTGTTGGAATTAGGCGTACTCAATGCCACCATTCACCAAATTAACGAGCATGTTGATGTGGCTGATTTAGAGCCATTGGCAGAAATTTATGAACAGATTTTGGAAGGATTACTAACTTAAATCCAATAAGATTAGTTGCATGAAGCAGAAAAGGAACTCTATTTGAGTTCCTTTTCTATTTTACAACGGAGAAAATTGCGTTTAGATCGTCAAATTTTCTTGAATGTATTGCAAATTAGGCACATGAAAGACCTGCTCACCCATACGGACATATTGGAATACCGCAGGATCAGTCGTGGTTTGCTGGTCATCATCTACCACTTCAGAAATACGCAAGCGCAGGGTTTTAGGCATTTCATTGCACATCAAAGCAAAACGCTGCTCCATTTCATCGCCTTCAATAACCAGTGCCACGCCCATTTTTTTCTCTGGGTCATTGACCGCATAAACAGGCAATTGCGATTCGTGCCATTCCACAGTTTTAACTTGAGTGGCGTTATCCAGCGCTGACAACACAATATTTTGAGGTATCAGCATTGGTTGTTTACCATGACATTCAACAATATAAGCATCAATAAAACCGGTAGATACGGTAATTAAATGTTGCAGCTCTTGCTGACTGATTTGCCCGAGTAAATTTGGACTATTCGTCTGACTCATCGTTTACCCCTGACTAACTGCTAATAATTGTTCAATATTGGCAAGCAATTCTGCCTCTTGGAACGGTTTACCCATGTAGTGCGTCACACCCAAGCTAAACGCTCGTTCGCGGTGTTTTTCACCTGTACGTGACGTAATCATGATGATCGGCAGATTGCTATGCATGTCGTGGTGGCGTACAAGGTTAGTCACCTCAAAACCATCCATACGTGGCATTTCAATATCCAGTAACATCAAGTCAGGTTTGACGTTTTCAAGCTGCTCCATGGCATCGACACCATCTTTGGCAGTCACGATGTCATAACCTTGACGCTCAAGCATACGTGAAGTTACTTTACGTACGGTGACTGAGTCATCCACAATCATAATTAAGCGGCGTGTATCACGACGTTGGCTATCACGTTGATCGCTGGCTTGTTTAGTACGTTGCGTTGCAAGAATTTGACGGGCAATGTTCTGACCATCCAAAATCAAACAAACTTGACCATCACCCAAAATAGTTGCGCCTGCAATTGCACCAATGCTTGAGAACTGTTGTCCAATTGGTTTCACAACAATTTGACCACGCGAACCAATCAACTGATCGACTAGTAAAGCAATGGTTTGACCTGTGCTGCCTTTAATTAACAGAACAGGTAGTGAATGACCCACATGGCTTAAACGCGGTAATGGCTGATTGCCAACGAACTCAGATAAGTAACGTAACTTGTAGTTCTGGTTGTCAATTTGGAAGAAATCTTCATTGCTGTTGAAGTAAGATTCCAAAGTGGTTGGTGCAATACGTACAATACGGTCAATTTGCGCCAACGGTACAGCAAATTGTTGATCACCAACTTTAACCATTAAGGCATCGGATACCGCAACCGTCGTTGGTACACGAATACTAAAGGTTGTGCCTTGACCTAATGTTGAATCTACAGAAACGTGACCGCCGAGCGCCTTAATCTCACTTTGCACCACGTCTAAACCAACGCCACGACCTGAAATTTGTGTAACCGATTGTGCTGTTGTAAAGCCTGGGTGGAAAATGTATTGCAGAATTTCATTTTTATCTAAATTCTGATCGGCTTTGATTAAACCTAAGCTCAATGCTTTTTCTTTAATCTTAGCATCATCAATACCCTTACCATCATCCACAAAAGTCACCATAACATCTGTGCCTTGGCGAGTAATGTTCAGTTCAATTTTACCAACTTCAGGTTTATTGGCTGCAGCACGTTGTGCAGGGTCTTCAATACCATGGTCAACCGCGTTGCGCAGCATGTGTTCAAACGGTGTCACCAAACGCTCTAGAATGGTACGGTCTAATTCACCTTCAGTGTTATAAACCACCAATTCTGTTGGACGGTTTAAGGTCGATGAAGTCTGACGCACAATACGTTGTAAACGTGGCAATAAACGTGAGAATGGTACAAGGCGTGTGCGCATCAAGCTTTCTTGAATTTCGGCCTGAATACGTGATTGTTGTAATAACAAACCTTCAGCATCACGAATTTTTTCAGCCAAGGTGCTCTTAAAGTCCACCAAGTCCGATGCAGATTCCGCCAGAGATTTAGACAACTGATTCAACGATGAATATTGATCCATCTCTAATGGGTCAAAGTCTGCATAACGTGAGTTTTCAGAACCGTGCTTGGCAATAATTTGCGATTCCAGCTCGCCTTCCATTCGACGTAACTGATCGGCAAGACGTTTAATCGCCAATTCCATCTCATTCAACGTACCGCCCAGTTGCCCAAGCTCCATTTCAATACGTGAACGGTTAATCGAGTTCTCGCCTGACAAGTCAATCATCTTCTCGACTAAATCGGCCGAGATACGAATCATCTCATTGCTATTATCCAGCTGTGTGGTTTCGCCCCACTCACCCGACATTGCAGGCGGCTCTGTACCATCACCCTGAACAAACTCATAACTACGGCTTGGCGATAACAAGTCGGTATGCGTTAAACGCTCAGGCAATTGTGCAGATACATCCACAAACTGCATTGCCGACAAGCTAGATTTTAAGCTGTCATAATTGCTGTAATCTGCTTTGAAAATTGCATCACGTAACCACGCTAACGTGGTTTGCAACAAGGCATCATAAACATTTGAGTTAAATTGATGCACCGCAAACTGTTCAAAGGCACTTTCAAGTTGATAGGCAATTTGCGCAACAGGCTCAATTTCAGCCATACGTGCACCGCCTTTTAAGCTGTGTGCCGCACGTTGTAATTGAAGCAAGATACTACGGTCACTACGCTGTTCAAACCATTGTTTCAAACGCTGATCTGCAGCATCCAAAATTTCTTCCGCTTCTTCTCGGAAAGTTTCAACCACAATTGAATGTAATTGCTCATCTTCAGATTCAGCACTTGCTTCAAGACTTGCAGTTTCTGTGATCGGTTCAAATGCCGCAGCAGCGGTGTCTTCAAGATGTGCATCATCAGCAATAACTGCGTCATTTTCAGCTAAATTTGCAGTCGTGTCTTGCAACGCTTCTGCCGCGAACTCAGGCTGTGCATCAACTTCTTCTGCTTCAACAGCCTGTTCAGGCTGCGCAGCGGTTGCTGCACCTGCGACTGACGCATCTGCATCGCCTTGTGCCAAGCTAACAATGTTGCCTAAAATCGCAATTGACTCTGGTGCTGCATAGTCTACACGCTCATCACGAATGGTCTGAATACGGTCTGCAATATCATCTTGCACCAAACGAATAATTTGAATTAACGCAGGTGAAACAACAATTTGGTTGTTAATGATACGCTCGTAAATCGACTCGAGGTTGTGTGCAATTAAACCAATATGCGTCGCAGAAATCATATTTGCGCCACCTTTCAAAGTGTGCAAATAACGCATTAAGTTATTTAATGCCGAAGTATCGCTGGCGTCTTTTGACCAAGTATTAACATCTTCATCCATACCCACCAAAAGCTCTTCTGCTTCTTCCAAGAAGATATCCAGCAAGTCAGGATCGAAGTCTTTATTGGCATCATAGGCATGCATGTTTTGTTGATCTGATGCAATACGTTGTGACAATTGTGCCAAATTCACAGTGCCCGAACTTTCGCCAGTAACTGCAACTGGTGCCGCTTCAGGTTCTGCAACAACTGTTGTTTCCACAGCATTGTTGCTCTCTGATGTTTCAACATCTTCCAATACATTTGCATCAATGTCTTGCTGCACAAATGCAGTTAAGTCATTTAAGGTTTTCTGAATGTCTTCTGTAACCGTAACACGCTGTCCCGCAGCCAAAGTATCGAATAAATGAATAAACTCTTGGTGCGCCTGTGCAAATAACTCATAACCATATTCAGAGTTAAGCAAGATTGGCTTGGCTAAAACACTGTCGTAAGCGGCTTTAAGTTCTTCAGTAAATTGATGGATACCCACAGACGCACGGTTATCGGTATGCTCTACCAATAATTGTGCTTGTGCGCTGAGTTCTTCTAAATAGCTTGGGAATTGCGCTTGCGCCAATTTATCAAACTCAAATTCGGCATCAAGTAAACGATCAATATTCAGTTCAATAAGTTTCGACACCAAACCTTGAGGGTTGGAGTCTTCCGTATCGCTGGTGCTAAACCCATAGCTATCCCATGCTTTATTAAAAGTTGCATAGATTACATCTAAACCATCACAGTGACCTTGACGAAGCACATGCAGATAATCACGGACAAATTCTGCATATTGCACCAACAGCGCAGTTTCTTTAGAGGTGGATTCAATTTCATCTTGCACAAATGTTTTAAACAAGTTTTCAACTTTAGAACTGGCTTGAAAAACTTGATCAATTTGCGCCATAGACGAACTGCCGCGCAGTGTATGTAAAGCACGAATTAAGCCATTATAGTCTTGTGAGTGAATCTGATCTTGCGCCAAGAACTGATCAATTGTTGCTAAATGCTCTTCAGCTTCTTCCACAAAAATAGCCAGAGTTTCAGCCAATAGGCTCGCATCAGCAGCCTCTTCTTGTGCAACTTCTGTCTGCGGCATTTCTTCAGCAGTTATTACATCTTCAGATGATTCAACTGCTGTGACTACTGCTGTTTCAACTGCAGCATCCGCCAATTCTAGTCCTGTCGGCATATCAGTTGCAGTCAGTTGATCCGCTAAAATCAGCAACTCTTCCAATGCAGGTTCAGGACTTTGGTTTTGCTGTAATTGTTGTCCTAAAAGCACTAATGGGCGTAAATCAAGATCAATTAAACCGACTTGTTTAAAAATTGGATAAAGCTTGTATTGATAAATATTTAAAACAGTTTTTGCGTATTTTTGAATATCAGTATTGAGTGTTACCGCACCCGAAAGCACACGGTTTAAAGTATCTTCAACCGTCCATGCCAATTCGCCCGCAGACTTCGCACCCACCATGCGACCCGAGCCTTTTAAAGTGTGAAAGTGACGACGAATAGTCACTAAAGTTTCTTGATCTGTTGGGTTCGCAAACCAAGTTGTAAATAATGGATTTAATTCTTCGAAGATTTCTTCAATTTCTTCGACAAAAATTTCAAGAATTTCCGCATCTTGCTCAAGATAACTATCTTCAGGAAGCGTCATTGTTCCGACTAAATTTTTTAATATTTCTTTCATAGCTAAGGCTTCTTACGTTTTCAGCACCCAAAGGCACTTCAACTTAATTGTAACCATCCTGAATGCCCCTAACCCAAAAGTTAAGTTCATCTTTGCGATGCTTTATCTCTGAATGATGGTGTACCCATAACTGTGTATAGGTACACCTTTCCCCAAGCTGGAATCCCGCTTATTCAGGTAGTTTAAAGTCAGTTACAGATTCACGTAATGATTCTGCCATGTTGGCCAACTCAGATACCGAACGTGCAGTATCGAAAGTTGCACTGGTCGTTTGCGAGGTAATTTCCTGTACAACGTTCATCGTGGTTGCAATGTGACCTGCAGAAGCAGACTGAAGTTTTGCAGCATCCGAAATGTTAGAAATCAATTTCGCAAGGTTGGTCGATACCGTTTGAATCTCATCCAGTGCAACACCCGCATCTTTAGATAAGTTCGCACCACGCACAACTTCTGATGTGGTTTGTTCCATCGAAATTACGGCTTCGTTGGTATCGGTCTGAATGGTTTTAACCAGTGTTTCAATCTGCTTGGTTGCAGATGCTGAACGTTCCGCTAGACGCTGTACCTCGTCGGCTACGACTGCGAAACCACGACCTGCTTCACCCGCCATAGACGCCTGAATTGCTGCGTTTAATGCCAAGATGTTAGTTTGGTCGGCAATATCGTTAATCAAGGCAACGATGTTACCAATCTCTTGTGAAGATTCACCCAAACGCTTAATACGTTTAGAGGTTTCTTGAATCTGCTCACGAATGATATCCATACCTTCAATTGAACGGTTTACAACGTCTGCACCATTCGATGCAATATGTACTGAACGTTCTGCTACCGCTGCTGATTCTTCAGCGTTGGCAGATACTTGGTCAATCGACATTGCCATTTCGTTAATTGCGGCAGATGCACCTGCAATTTCTTGCGCCTGATGCTCAGATGCTTCAGCAAGCTGGTTGGTAATGTTCTGTGTGGTTGCCGTATATTGTGCAACTTCGTGCGATGTTTCGTGAATACGCGATACAAGGTCACGTAATTGGTCAATTGCGAAGTTAATCGAGTCGGCAATTGCACCCGTGAAGTCTTCCGATACTGTTGCGTATGAACGTAAGTCACCATCTGCAAGGTCGGCGATCTCATCGAGTAAACGTAAAATCGCGTTCTGGTTACGGTCATATTCATCTTGTAGACGAACCACGCGAGCTTTATCGGCTTCACCACGTAAGCTTAAGAGTTTGAATACACAGAATAAGAACGCAAGTAATGCTGCAATTAAGCCAATTGCAGGAATTGCAATAGACCAACCTGAACTGCTAGACAATTTATTTAAATTGGTTAAAAGTTTATCTGACTGATCGAAAATAGAAGATGATGCCTGACGTACTTTTACAATTTGTGTTGAGTTATTTAAAACTGTTACAGCAGCAGATTTCAATACATCTTCATATTCTGCTTGAATACCTTCTAATGAACTACGTAAATCTTCTTGAGTAATACGTTGTACACCAAGTTCCGCACTACCATTTAACTGTGCTGCCAAGTAAGCACCAAACGTTTCGGTATCGGCACTAAAGTCATCTGCAGATTCACGTGAACTGTCTGTACCTGTTAATACAGAACTGATTGAACGTAAAATACGTTCTGCAATGAATACTTGGTTCTTTGCAATAACCACCTGGCTACTTGGCATGTCTTGACGTGCCATTTGGTCAACCATCAAGTTATATTCAGCCTGAATACCCGGAATGGTTTCACCAATTGCAATGTTGGTGTCATAGAGTTGGTTAATGATTTTTTGTTGCGAAGCAATCAAATCAATATTTTCAGAAACCGATTTCCACTGTGTTTCCACTTCACGCAGTGTATCTGTGCTGGCATGAATATCCTTCACTGTTTCTAAGTGAGCAGCAAAGGCTTTTTGTGAATCTGTTAAGTTTTTAATAGATTCAGGCGTACCTGATGCAGTCGCTTCGGTTGCTTGACGTGAAATGGTTTGTGACAACAGACGTAAATCACCCAAACTACGGGTAAAATCGTTATTACGCGGCACGCTATAAAAAAGGTATAACAACAGGAAAAGCGATAAGATGATACAAAAAGCTGCGCCTAAAATAAGTGGCTTAGATTTTTCTGTTTCGCCAAATACACTCGCAAACTCTTCTGTTCGCGCCTGTAATTTTGCAAAAAAACCTGGACCACTTGCTTTACGGACGGTTTCTTCGCCTGAATTTTTCTTTTTAAGTTTAAAGCCCATGCAGCTTCTCCCCGATTGACGCCTTCATTTTTTAGGTGCGCGACAGTTAATTTATAAATTTTATAGATGCGTTCATGTATTTTGGGTTTTGCAATAAACGACTAAATAAGAAAACATGCCATTGTTGGTTATGTTGGTGAAAATACCCCTGACAATATTCTTGTAAATTACTATCTAAATCATTGTGTTTAGAAAAGAAACTTTTCTTATTAAAGTGCTGTATACCCAAAACTTGATCTACAACTAAACCGACATAATGGTCATTATGACTAATACACATTACTTTTTGAGTAGGTGAATATTGGCTGCTTTGCCCAGAAACATAATGTGCCAAATCTGAAACTGAAAGTAATCTTCCGCGAATATTCGCTAAACCTACTACCCAAGGTTGGGTATTTGGCACTGGCGTATATTTCGGTGGATAAATAACCTCAGAAACTTCTCCTAATGGAGCAACGAAATATTGCCCCATCATCTCAAAAGCAATGCCTGACCAGCGGTTTACCTCATTTTCGGTACTAACGTAGTTTTTGTTTCCACGTTTAGATAACCGAAGCAATTCAATAAAACCATTTGCAGCCATAGCTTATCCTGCATTAAGGTGTTGATTAATCACATCAATTAATTGTTTTTCGTCAACAGGCTTAGTTAAGTAATCGCTTGCACCTTGGCGTTTTCCCCAAACACGATCAGTTGCCTGATCTTTGGTACTCACAATTACAATTGGAATGTGTTTGGTGGTGTCACCACGCGAAATTTGACGTGTTGCCTGAAAGCCATTCACGCCTGGCATAACCACATCCATTAATACTAAATCTGGTAATTCAGCTTGCGCCATGGTCACGCCATCTGCACCATTCGCTGCTTCAATGACTTCAAAACCATGCTTGGTCAAGATTTCTCTAAAGCGGAATGTTTCTGTAGGTGAATCATCTACAATAAGAATACGAGCCATTATTTTCCCCAATAAATCTAACTAACTAATAATTATGCGGTCACGTGGTTACGAATGGCGTTTAATAATTCATCTTTACTAAATGGTTTAGTCAGATACTCATCAGAACCCACGACACGTCCTTTAGCTTGGTCAAATAAACCATCTTTACTTGATAGCATAATGACAGGAATGTTTTGGTAGTTTTGCGAGTTTTTAATTAAGGCACACGTTTGGTAACCATCTAGGCGTGGCATCATAATATCTACGAATACGATATCTGGATTTGATTCTGCAATTTTGGATAAAGCTTCAAATCCATCAACTGCGGTAACCACTTCACAACCTTCACGCTGCAGAAGTGTTTCAGCTGTACGGCGAATGGTTTTTGAATCATCAATCACCATGACTTTTAGATTTTGGAATTTATCGTCCATTCAATGACCCTTCCCATTTTTGTTTGTACAAGCAACTGAGTAGAAAAATCTTACACATTGATCGTATTTTTAACATATCTTTACTTGTAGTTTCAATGAACATATTTAGTGTAAATCTACACTTTTACACCATTATCACCAAACCGCTCACACTTTCTTGTGACCATTGATATTTTTTATCGGTTGTATTTTTTTAATTCCTAATTTTGATCTAATATAACACTATTATTACGTGTAATTTAAGTAATTTAGTCAACTTTATTGTGGGGGACAACGTGAGCACTTTTTTTGCAAAATCACTCGCTGTCAAATTAAAACAAAATAAGCAGTCACTTAAATTGGGCATGCTTGCTTTACTGCTCTTGTCCTCTGCCCCACTCATGGCTGACAGCCAGAACAAAGCGGTGTGGTATCGCTATTATGATCAACATGGCGTTGCAAATATTAGTAGTAATGTGACACCTAATCATATTCGTCATGGCTATGAAGCATTAGACCGTAACATGCAAGTGATTCAGCGCGCACGTCCATACAACACTGAAATGGATATTAAAAAAGCCCCACAACGTGCTGCTCAAGCGTATCAAATGGAATCTGATCAGCGTTTAAAAAAAGCCTATACCAATAGTCAAACCGCAATCACTAAACGTAATAACGCTTTAGCGCATATTAAAAAGCAAATTATTTTCCAACAAGAACAACTCAAACAGCTGCAAAATGACCGTATTACTTTTAAACGTCAAGAAATGGAGTATTTACGCAAGGTCAAACCTGTGCCTGCACAACTAAAAACCAATTTGGACAATAACTTAAAAAACATCGAGCTTAAAAAAGATATGATTCAATCTTTACAAACAAGCTATCGAAATACACAAGCAGAATACGACAGAATTATTACTCGCTTAAAAGCACTTGAATAGTTGATTTGAATTACCTTGTCATTTTGGCAATCAATAAGGACAAATATGCATGCACATTGCGCAGCGTATCGCAGTTAGGTTTAATCGGCAGCATTTACCCATTTTTCGTATCGGTGCAATCGGTTTATGTATTTTGCTGAGTGCCTGCCAAAAAACAGAAACTGAAAATAAAACAACAGTATCAGAAAAAATTGAACTCATTCAGCAAGATTTAGTGACACCACAACAAGGCAGCGCAATCAGTAAAACTGCCTTTACAGGCACAGTGCGTGCTGTGAATCAAAGCAGTATTCAAGCACAGGTGACTGCCACAGCAACCTCAGTCTATGTCAAAGTGGGAGATAGCGTACAACGTGGTCAAACCTTGCTACGCTTAAATAATCAGGATAATGCTGCGCGTTTAGCACAAGCTCGCGCCAATTTAGCTGCAACGCAAGCGCAAGCCAACCAAGCCCGCAACATGATGCAACGAAAAAAACGTTTGCTCGATCAGGGTTTTATTTCACAAGTGGAATATGAGCAAAGTCAGTTAGATTATCGTGCGCAAATGGAAAATGTACGCGCCCAACAAGCCAATGTCGATATTGCACTAAAAGCCGATCAAGATGGCACGATTACCAGTCCAATTCATGGTGTCATTACCCAACGTCAAGTTGAGCCTGGGCAAACTGTGGCTGCAGGACAAACCTTATTTGAAGTCGTCGATCCGAACCAATTAGAAATTCAAGCGAAATTACCAAGCGACTTACAAGCCGCACTCAAAATTGGTCAAAAAATTGAATATCAACTCCAAGGACAAGCAAACACATTTAATGCACAAATTAGCCGTGTTTCTCCTGTTGCGGATTTAGCCAGTCGTCAAATTGAATTTTTTGCAACCCCGCTTGATCGTCTTCCCTCTTTAAGTATTGGGGCATTTGTGGATGGTTATATTTTAGCGAACACGACAATTTCAGGGCAAATCATCCCACTCAATACCATTCACGATATCCAAAACAAACCTTATGTTTGGGTGATTCGAGATCAAAAAATTGCCCGCGTGGATATCACAGTTTTAGAACAGCGCTATAGTGACAATACTGCTGTGATTCAAGGCTTACAGAGCAGTGATCTAGTCAGTCGAGTGGTGTTCAACCCCGATCAAATTCAGCAGCAGGTGATCATTCAAAATAACCCTCAATAAATTGAATTTCATCTCAATGCAGTAGTGCAGATGTCCAATAAATAAAAAATCAGGATCGTTGTTATGTGGTTTACCCGAGTTAGCGTCAAGTATCCCGTTTTTACCATCATGATGATGTTTTGTCTAATGGTGCTTGGCTTGGCTTCATGGCAACGTATGGGCGTGGAAGAATTTCCTGACGTCGATTTTCCGTTTGTAGTGGTTTATACCAGTTATCCGGGTGCATCACCTGAAACAGTTGAATCTGAAATCACCAAGAAAATGGAAGATCAGATCAACACCATTTCTGGACTCAAACAACTGGTTTCACAATCCAGTGAAGGGTTATCTACTATTATTGCCGAGTTTAATTTAGATGTTCCTTCGGCAGTGGCGGCACAAGATGTACGCGATAAAATTTCGTCTGTCAGTGCAGGCTTTCGAGATGAAATTCAAGACCCTGTGGTGGAGCGCTACGACCCAACTGCCAATGCAGTCATGTCGATTGTGTTTGAATCCTCACAAATGTCTTTGCGTGATTTAAGTTCCTATTTAGATCAACAAGTTGTACCGCAACTGCGCACTGTGTCTGGTGTCGGAACTGTTAATTTATTGGGTGATGCACAGCGACAAATTCGTATTGAGGTAGATCCACAAAAGTTAATGAGTTTTGGACTGGGTGTGGATCAGGTCATCAACACGCTCAAAGCTGAAAATATTGAAGTACCTGGCGGCACACTCAAACAAGCCAATAGTGAATTGGTGGTCGAAATCCAATCCAAAGTCATTCACCCTCTGGCTTTTGGCGATTTAATTATTGCCAATAAAAATGGTGCGCCAATCTTTTTAAAACAAGTTGCCACAATTCAAGACAGTCAAGCAGAGCTGGAAACCAGTGCATTTTTAAATGGGCAAACTGCGGTTGCTGTCGATATCTTGCGTAGTTCAGACTCTAATGTCATTGAAGTGGTAGATAACACTTATAAAACCTTAGAACGTATTCAAACCCAACTGCCTGCTGGCATGACTGCAAAAGTCGTGGTGGATTCTTCTAAAGGGATTCGTGGCAGTATCCGTGATGTAGCACGTACCATTATTGAAGGTGCGATTCTGGCAGTCCTGATTGTACTGTTGTTTCTTGGTTCATTCCGTTCTACCGCTATTACAGGATTGACCCTGCCAATCGCCCTACTCGGCACACTCACCTTTATTTGGGCATTTGGCTTTACCATCAACATGATGACCTTACTGGCACTCTCGCTCAGTATTGGCTTATTGATTGATGATGCAATTGTGGTTCGTGAAAATATTGTGCGTCATGCCGATATGGGCAAAGACCATGTCAGGGCTGCTTTGGATGGTACTAAAGAAATTGGCTTGGCAGTTTTAGCAACCACCCTAACCATTGTGGCGGTATTTTTACCTGTAGCATTTATGGGCGGAATTATCGGACGCTTTTTCTATCAATTTGGTGTCACCGTCAGTACTGCCGTACTGATTTCCATGTTTGTCAGTTTTACGCTGGATCCAATGCTTTCTGCACACTGGGCAGAAAAAGCAAATCCGAATAAAAAACCTGGACGGTTAAAACGCTTCTTAAACTGGATTTCTAACAAACTCGACAATTTAAGCCATCATTATGAAAAACTTTTAAAATTAGCACTACGATTTCGCGTTATTACCTTATTGATTGCAGTGGGCTCATTATTTGCAGCACTCGGATTATCCAAACTGATTGGTACGGAGTTTGTACCTGTACCCGACAAAGGTGAGATTCGGATTAAATTTGAAACACCTGTGGATGCCTCACTTGAATATTCACAAGCAAAATTAAAACAAGTAGATCAAATCATCCGTCAACACCCTGAAGTTCGCGCGACTTACGGAGCCATTAACAGCGTGACAGATCGCGGGAAAAATCATGTTAACTTGCGTGTAACTGTCAGCCCGCGTAATGAACGTCAACAAACGCTGACCGAACTCAATAACGAATTTCGCCAGCGTCTACAAAGTATTGCAGGCATCACCATTACCTCTGTCGCATCTGCCGATGAAACGGTTTCTGGTGGGCAAAAACCTGTGATGGTGTCTATTAAAGGCCCTGATTTAGCAGAATTACAAAAAATCTCTGACCGCTTTATGACCGAAATTGCTCAGGTGAATGGTATTGTCGATTTAGAAAGCTCGCTAAAAGCTCCTAAACCTACATTAGGTGTTCATATTAACCGTGTCCTTGCCAGCGATTTAGGGCTATCGGTGAATCAAATTGCCAATATTATCCGCCCACTGATTGCGGGGGATGATGTCACCACTTGGCAAGATGAACGTGGCGAAACCTACGATGTCAATGTTCGCCTTACAGAAAACCATCGTAGCTTGCCGAGCGATGTGCAAAATATGTATTTAACTTCACAAAAAACCGATGCCAATGGACAAAATATTTTAGTGCCTCTAGCAAGTGTGGCGAAGTTTGAAGAAAGTTTAGGTGCAGCGCAAATCAACCGCCGTGATTTGGCCCGTGAAGTTTTGGTCGTAGCTAACACTGCTGGACGTCCTGCAGGTGACATTGGTGCCGACATTCAAAAAATTCAGGATAACTTTAAATTACCCGCAGGTTATAGCTTCGACACTCAAGGCGCCAATGCTGACATGGCTGAATCTGCAGGTTATGCACTGACTGCAATTACCCTGTCTATTGTGTTTATTTATATTGTTTTAGGTTCGCAATTCAACAGTTTCATTCACCCCGCAGCAATTATGGCTTCCCTACCTTTATCGTTGATTGGAGTATTCTTGGCACTGTTTATTTTTAACTCGACCATGAACCTGTTTTCTATTATCGGTATTATTATGCTGATGGGATTGGTCACCAAAAATGCGATTTTACTAATTGATTTTATTAAAAAAGCCATGGATCAGGGCGATTCACGTTATGATGCAATTATAGCTGCAGGGAAAACCCGTTTACGCCCTATTTTAATGACCACCAGTGCAATGGTGATGGGGATGGTGCCACTCGCACTTGGCTTGGGTGAAGGCGGCGAACAAAGTGCGCCTATGGCACACGCAGTCATTGGCGGTGTAATTACATCCACCCTACTCACCTTGGTGGTCGTACCTGTCATTTTCACTTACTTAGATGATTTTAAGAATTTTATGTTACGCCAAACGCGTAAACTGATTTCTTAAAATCTCACGCAAAGTCACACAATCGTTCGGGCTAAATTTTAACGCAAGTTTAGCCCGATTTTTATTGTATAATCTGGCTTTGAAAAAACTCCATTTAACGCTTCACTTTTTAGGACAGTTTCCATGCGCGCGAGTCGCTTTTTATTTGCTACGTTAAGAGAAACCCCAAACGATGCCGAGGTGATTTCTCACCAGCTGATGTTACGTGCGGGTATGATTCGTAAATTGGCTTCAGGTTTATATACTTGGCTGCCAATGGGTGTGCGTGTGCTAAATAAAGTTGAAGCCATTGTTCGTGAAGAAATGAATCGCGCAGGTGCTTTAGAAACCTTTATGCCTGTTACTCAGCCTGCTTCACTTTGGGAAGAGTCAGGTCGTTATGTACAATACGGTCCTGAATTACTGCGCTTTAATGACCGTCACGACAATCCTTTTGTACTCGGTCCAACACATGAAGAAGTCATTACCGATTTGGCGCGTAATGAATTAAAAAGCTATAAGCAATTACCAATCAACTTCTATCAAATTCAAACCAAATTCCGTGACGAAATTCGCCCACGTTTTGGGGTAATGCGTTCACGCGAATTTATTATGAAAGATGCTTATTCTTTCCATACCGATCAAGCTTCTTTACAAGAAACCTATGATGTAATGTACGACACCTACTGCCGTATTTTCTCGCGCTTAGGTTTAGACTTCCGCCCAGTACAAGCAGATACAGGTTCTATTGGTGGTTCTGGTTCACATGAATTCCACGTTCTGGCTTCAAGCGGTGAAGATGATATCGCCTTCTCTACCGAATCTGATTATGCAGCCAATATTGAAATGGCTGAAGCTATTTTGGTGGGTGAACGTGCTGCTGCAACCCAAGAACTCAACATTGTGGATACACCAAACCAAAAAACCATTGCGGAAGTTTCTGCATTTTTAGGCACAAATAGTAACCAATCAGTCAAAGCGCTCTTGGTTCAAGGTGTTGCAGATGAAACAGGTCAAGTGCCTGTGATTGCATTATTCCTGCGCGGTGACCATGAACTCAACGAAATTAAAGCAGAAAAGCATCCACAGATTGCTGCACCACTTACTTTTGCAACCGATGCACAAATTGCAGCTTTAGGTTTAACTGCTGGCTTTGTTGGTCCACAAGGTTTGGTTGAAAAAGGCATAACAGTGATTGTAGACCGTGCTGCATCAGTACTGTCTGACTTCGTTGCAGGTGCAAACCAAGTTGATCAACACGCAACAGGTGTGAACTGGGAACGCGATGCACAATATACTGAAGTTTACGATTTACGTAACGTCGTTGAGGGCGATCCATCTCCAGATGGCAAAGGAACTCTACAAATTAAACGCGGTATTGAAGTCGGTCATATCTTCCAGCTTGGTACTAAATACTCAGAAGCGTTGGGCTGCAAAGTATTGGGTGAAGATGGCAAACCGTTTACTGTTACCATGGGATGCTATGGGATTGGAGTAACACGTGTCGTTGCCTCTGCCATTGAACAAAATTTTGATGATAAAGGGATTATTTGGCCTGCAGCCATCGCACCATTTGAAATTGCGATTGTACCAATGAACGCACATAAATCACCTCGCACATTAGAAGCAGCAGAAGCACTTTATGCTGAACTTCAAGCTGCGGGTTATGATGTATTACTGGATGATCGTAATGAACGTCCTGGGGTGAAATTCTCTGACCTTGAGCTTACAGGTATTCCGCACCGTATTGTGATTGGTGAGAAAGGTTTAGATGCAGGTACTTTTGAATATAAAGGTCGTCGTGATGCTGAATCTAGCAACCTAACGAAAGAAGAATTACTCATCAAAATTGCCAAATAAGATTGAAGACTGAGTATAAAAAATCCCGCACAAGTTGCGGGATTTTTTTCATTTGGGATTAGCAGAATTTCATACCACCATAACAGTTAGGGGTAACATTTTGGTTTTGTAAAACCTGATTATTAAGTGTTAATCTGGCTGGTTGACCCGTGTAATATCCTGTGTAACTACCAACATCGATATTCATTTTACGCTCGATTGGTGTACCAGCCAATGAACCTAATGCTTCTAACAAACTTACATCTACATTATGCTTATCTTGCATTAACTCAGAAGTTAATGCTTTTGCGACCTGTGGTAGTACTGCAGAAACATCTACCAAATCCGCAGTTGCCAAATAACCTAATTGCACTGGTTCCTTAAACGACATCCACCAACCTTGTTGTGCAATATCTTTTTCATCTGCACCCATCCACTGCACTGGCTTGCTTTGTAAAGATAAATATCCACCTGTTCCTGTCAGAGGAATATTGTGAATCATATTTAGGGCTTGGACAAAAGTAATATCCATATTCAAATTTTCTAATGTAGAACCCTTACTCATTTTAAAGAATGAGTGATCACCAACAGAACCAAACAATAAAGGAGGAAATGTGACATATAACTGGTCTTTTGAAAAGTCAGGTGTTCCATTTACATCACCAGTATATGTCCCAGACTCTGTTGCCGCTAGCGGAATAGAAGCTAATGTTGAACGGATACCCGTAACTACAGCGGATTCCATACGCTGACCAGTCACTACTGTTTCAGGCATCGTAAAATCAGCTCGCATCGATGGAACGGTAATCCCAGTATGTCCTTCTGCGCCAGGTTTACTTGTATAGACACGATCCTGCCCCAACGCAGTCAGTATCCCACTAATTTTTTGGTCAGAGGCATTACCAAATTTAGCTTCTTTAGTAAATGAATGCCCTTGCGTTTGTGCCATTTTCATATAACCACTGAAACTTTTAATCCCGTCATTTGGGTTTTGCACGTTATCTGTACCCAAAGTCAGTAGACCTAAAATTTCTTCTGCACCTAAGCGAAAACCAACCACTTCACGTGTTGACGCACTATTTCCACTAATCGCAAATTCAATAAATGGATTGGTAATTTGTGCACTGGTACCCGCACGTTCACCATTAAACTTTGGGTTACCTGTTGAATCATAGGATTCATTCAAACCACTTAACGAAATATTAGAAATATCAATATCACATCCCGCTTTACCACCAATCGCGTTATTTACACCGCCACAACCTAATTGTAGCGTTTTAATGTTGGCATTAAGCTCCATGAGTGCATCAACACTTAGTTTATAAAAATTTAACCCTTGCGATTGATCTGTCGCAGTCATCAGGTTCAAAAGTGCCTGACCTTGTACATGAGATAACTGATCATCATTTAAAGCCTGCATCGCTTGAGCAGAATTGAATGAAAAAGCTGTACTTAAAATAGATGCAACTAAAATTGTTTTTTTCATTTTATTTCTATCCTTTAGCGTGGCGTAATGCCCAATGTGCTGCGCATGGTTCCACCTGTAAGTGCGACAGATGCGATTTTCTGCATATTGCCATTGGTAGACATTGCAAAGTTTGTTTTAAAGGGTTGAGCAATATCATTTTTATAATTAAATTTCACTTGATTGTCTAAAGTGACCGTATCTGCACTGACGACGACTTTTCCTTTGACACCTAAATGACCTTCCATACGATTCAAGTTAATAGAAGACGTTTGAACAGTTTCATTATTCACTTGATCTTCATTAATCAAACTAAAATAACTACCTAAATTCTTCGGATCAGCCTGTTCTGTGCTATCTAGACTTCTAAACTTAAAGTTCGCATCAAAAGACAAAAAGTTTGAGTTCGGATTAGTATCGGTTGGATCCATTCCAGGAATTACCAACAATTCACCATTGCCATCTAATTTAAAAGCAATTGTGGTCAACACATCATCTTTCTTAGAGAAATTATCGTAAGGTACAAAACCACCGCATTTAGTTGATCCTGTGACGCAGTTGTATTTCGAACCTGGTAATTGTCCAATCGCTAACTCTGCTTTTGCTGCAACTAATAAATGATCTGCACGAATATAAATCCCTTCATCTTCATAACCAATCACACCGTCGGACTGAATTAATGCATCAATATTTCTTAAACCAGCATAATAGTTGACAGCTTCACCAGCATGCAGGCTGTCTTGCCCGTCAATTAAGATAATAGAAGTGGTACTTGGTAAGCCTGTTTTTGAATCAATGCCATAACCTTCGGTAGAAACAATAGCGTTATAACCAATTCCAGTTTTGTTCGTTCCATCATAAGGTGACAGATATTGTTTACCCGACAAGGCCACATTGGCATTTAAATTATAAATTGGAATCCCAATACCCCAAGAACCACCATCTCCTGTCAATTCATTTAAAGAGTTGTCAGAAATAATTCTAGCTTTGGCTGCAATAGACTGAAAGTCCATACCACGAACAGCGATCAGTGAGAACTGGTCACCTTCAAGCTTACTCGATAGCAACTGGTTTAAAATAGGACTGGTTGCACCAATGGTATTTTTAATATTTTCATTGACTAAAAAATTGAGGTTTTTCGCTTGTACGGTATTAATATAAATATCGCCAAAATCAATATAAGCATTTTTATTGTGCAAAGCACCTTGTGCATCACGTGTGGTTAGCGGTCTTAAATTCGAAAACTCAACCGCATAACTGCCTTTTCCTGTGTGCCCAATTTCTAAGGTTGTTGGTAATTGCCCTGCAGCCAAGCCTGCCGTATTTTGATTGGTAAAATCAGCAGATAAGCCCAAATGCAAACCACCTTGCCCCACCACAGTATCGTAGCCTGTAACTGCGGTATTTTTAGTTTCAATTACACCATTGACCTTATTCGAAACGTCAAAATTGGCAACATTTTTTTGATGCCCATTAAAAAACAATTTCGCATTGCTTACCGCACCTGATGCACCAAAGCGAATTAAATTTTTATCATCATAACGCAAGTCAATATTGACCCCAGGGTTAGTTGCATTTTGTCGGCTACTAGCAACATCACTCAGGTCTTTCACTCGTCCAAGATTAACAAAATGGTCGGTGGTGCCATTTTTAGTGGTAAAGACCAATCCCTCATCGGCATCAATGTACATATAGCCGTCAGTCGCAAAATTAAAGTTAAAATCATGCATAGATAATTCATGCTTACCTAAACCATGACTAATTTTGGCATTCTGTAACTGGAAGTTTAAATGTGCCGTTTCATTTTGATTGAATAAACCTGCTTTGGTTTCTAATAAAACTTTTAAAGGTGATTTAGTTTCTAAGCCGAACTGACCCAAGCTTTGTGTTTCTTTAGTACAACTATTTCCGACACAGTTTTTTTTGACCAAGTTTAAATCTGCAGTCGATTGAAAAGCATCAATACTCGCATCGATACGCACACCTGCGCCAACATCAGTTTTCCCCACATCTAAAGCAAGCTTACTGATAATAGGCTGGTTATTCTGTCCTTTAATTTCTACATTATGTAAGCCTAAACCCTGTTGAGTTCCAGCCACTAAATCAGGATCATACCAATTGACTTGATTAATCGTGGCTTTAGACATTTCATGGGTGATTACAATACCATCTTGCCCACTTACATCAGACAAATGCTGGTCTGCAATCAGCTCTAAAGCATACACTTGTTGCGCACAAAGTACGCTCAATGTTAATAAATTCAACTGCATTATTTTTTTCATTGTTATTTCCCTATACTGTACTTAATCCTATATTCAACAACGACTTGCTGCTGAACCTGTACAGTTGTAGCTAAATATTTTCACATTGCCAGACATGTGCATATTGCCGTGAATATTTAAGCCCATAAATCCTTTTTCAGCGCCCTGATCAAACAAAGGTACATCTTGCTGAACTAAGTTATAACTACCATCTTGTTGATAATTTCTTCCTTGAAATTTGGTATATACCTCTGAATTTGCATAACCTTCATTTGCTCCCTGCCCTGTACCTGTTTCGATCGCCATGGTTGCAAAACCCAAATTTCTTATTTTTAATGGCTTATCATCATAAAACTTAAGCTGCATTGCCGTTTGTGGGTCATTTTTATGATTAATAATAGTCGTGCCATCTAAAGAAAATTTATCTATTTGTATGGTGCCCTGAATTTGTTTAAATACCAGCCATTTTTTATTGCCGTTATTATCTTCATGGTTATTGGGTGCAATCGCTAAACGACAAAGCACATTATTGTCAGCACAATTTTTACTATAGCGATAATAAACTTCTGTAGGTTTAGTCCCACCATTAAATTTAGAAATATTGCTGAGTTCTAAATTTTCGGCATATTCATGGTTTAACGATAACGTCCAACTGAGGTCTGCTCCACCTTGACCAGTAGCCTGCGTTAATTCATGATTTTCCAGTGCAATTAAATTGGCATGGGTCAAAGGACTACACATCAATGCAATACAAGACAGTTTTTTCAACATGATGATTCTCCTTTTATAGACCTGTTGTTTTAAATTTAAGGTGCTGAATCAGCACACCATCTATTGCAACTGAACCTAGATTCTTAGCAGTACCATCTACACCCTTAAATACAACACCTGTGGCATCCGTATGATCTTTGGCACGCAACATATTATTTGGCAAGCGTTCTACAGTACCAATTGCAATACTACTATGCGTCGCATTACGTCCTTGATACATCGCAGCACTGTCATTGACATTGGCTTTTAGCGGTGTGCCACAACTCACCACATTACAGGTAGAACCTGTAAATGCTGTAGAACCTAAATACCCACCCTTTCCATCTTCATAATTTTGATAAATTTTATTGTAAATTTCAGGAACATTCGGAATACGTGTTACTTCTAGCACAATATTATTGCCCTCAGAACCAACCACAAAAGGCTGATACATATTCCCTAAAACTAAATTGATATTCGGACTGTATAAATACAAACCCTCTGTATCATGAAAAACTGGTGCCAATGAACCATCTATTGCTGGTGTGACCGCCGTTCCATCCAAAGTATCTGATTTTGCTGCTGTACTAATGCGGATCCCTTTACTGTCTAAGTTTGAATCTGTGAAACTTAAATTCGCAGGATTATCATTGGTATTTAAACGCAATACACTTGCCATACCCAAGGTTTGATGATGATTTGGGTTATCCGAGTCTAAAGTCTGAAATATTCGGGTCTGTGAACCATTTAGACTTAAACCATTGGCAACAAACTGAGTGCGTAAACGGTGCTCTTTATCTAAACCCGATTTTGGTGCTCCAGTGCTCGGATCAACCTCTGCGCTTGATTTCAACTGACGCGAAAAAATATCAGTCCAAAAGCCCAATTTAATATTATTATCACTTTCAGTTGCTGTAGTAGTTGCGAGCGGTGCCTCAAGTGCCAAATAACCGACATCTTTTTCTACATTTTTAAATTGTTTGACTTTTTCTGTACCTGCACGGAATAACCATGGATTGTCTGCAGAACCCCAGTTAAAACCCTGATTGCTATAACGACTGCTTAAAGAGTTATCACTTTTAGATAATGCCAGACCATAAATAAAGACATCTGCTTTGGTTCTTAAAGATTGCACAGGAGAACCTAATGCAGCAATTTCCGCTGCCTGTTCAGCCGATTGTATAATTTGAGCATAAACTTCTGCCACAGCAGACTTGGCTGTATCTTCTGCAAGTTGACTCGCATTATATTTAGCCCGAATATCAGCCGATGCTGTTTCTTTGATTATTTCAGCCTGTATTAATGTGTCTACTTGTGAGCCAACTTGGTCTGCTCGAGTAAAGTTGCCAAGCCCTTTATAAAAATCAGAATTCAATAAATCATTATTAGCTTCTGCCGACCGTCTTCCATATAAAAGATCAAGCATCTCATAAGTGTTTGTAATAGCATATTCTTTAGCTTTTTTCTGATCTGTACCAATATTACTCAAAGAGTACGCTGTAGTCCCATCTTTTGCTAAACCTTCACCATCAGTATATAACCATCCATCCTTCCATCCCCAAGTACCATTACTATAGTCTGCAAGACGCTGATTGTAATAATTCTTGAGCGTCTCATTATTAAAAAAACCTTCACGAACATCAAATGTAAATGTTTCTTTTTTCGCGTCAACATCAGCTTCAATATTTTTAGTATATTCTTGATACAAAGTTGAATATTGATTTGTATAGGTTTGTTCATAAGTTGAACGGTAAGTTTCGTTATATTTATGCTCAGCCTTACCTTTTAAAACACTTTGATTATAAGTATTGTTATAAACCGTATGGTATGCACTTTCTGCCAACTGCACATAATTCTCCCCCGTCGGGATAATACGAATAAAGCCCGTATCATATTGACTAGGGTTTTCTAACCCACGTGCATAGCTCGACCCTGTAGATAGATCATTCGGTTGCTGAAACACCATTTTGAAGTCATCAAGGACTAAAGCAACCCCTTCGCCTGTGGTATTTGACAAAGAGTCATCGGAGAGTGCTTGTAAAGCATAACTCGGATTCGCCAAAAGTAAGCCTATCGCAGTGGCTAAGCAATGCTTACGAAAAGGGTAAGTAATTGCGTGTTCAGTCATCTCGACCTTCCTTTTATCTGATGCTCCGCATCTTTCTTTTATTTATCTATAGCTTGGCTATTTATTTGAGTGTTTTTATCCTTAAAAACGTGATTATGCCAAAGCATTCTCATATTTAATTATGCTGAATATTTATGCAAATGCAAAACAAACTGGCTAAACTGCACAGCTTTCCGATGAATGAAAAAAAGCGAGCACATTGGCTCGCTTCTTCAACAGAAAAATATGATAGATAGTTATTGCTTATGCTTTAGGCAAAGTCACGCCTGTCTGCCCTTGATATTTTCCACCACGGTCTTTGTACGAAGTTTCACAGACTTCATCTGATTCAAAGAACAGCATTTGTGCCACACCTTCACCCGCATAAATACGCGCAGGTAAGTTCGTGGTATTAGAAAACTCTAAAGTTACATGACCTTCCCACTCTGGTTCGAGTGGCGTGACATTCACAATAATACCGCAACGCGCATAGGTCGATTTACCTAAGCATACTGTCAATACATTGCGTGGAATACGGAAATATTCAACGGTACGCGCCAAGGCAAACGAGTTTGGCGGAATGATGCACACATCTGATTCAATATCGATAAAACTTTTTTCATCAAAGTTTTTTGGATCGACAATTGCTGAGTGAACATTGGTAAAGACTTTAAATTCACGTGCACAACGTACGTCATAACCATAGCTAGAAACACCATAAGAAATGAGTTTTTCGCCATTTTCATCAAAGCGAACTTGGTTTTCTGCATACGGTTCAATCATGCCGTGTTTTTCGCTCATTTCGCGAATCCAACGATCAGACTTAATTGCCATTTATTTTCTATCCAAAATATGAATGTTTAACTGTGCTGTACTTTAACTGAAATCTAAGTTAATGAAAACCAGCCGTTTCCCTCACATCGCTTTTTTAAGTGCAATGATTAGGGGCTGTTGACAATTCGTCTATGTTTGCGACAACGCATATTTTTTAGCTGATATAAGGCATGGGACAGGAAATTTAGTCATTCTAAATGACTGGCACATAACGCAATAGCAGCAAAAAATATGCTTGTCCCCTTGCGCAGCAAACAAAGCAATGCTTTGTTCTCGCTCATGTGGCTAAAACTTTCTCAGATTGCGTTATGAAACTTGGCAATAGACCCACTATTCCCTGCGTTTCATGCCTGATCTGCTCAGTTTTAGCCTACAGCGCAAGCCATTTATGAAATGTCAACAGACCCTATTTCCAGTAGATACAACTTTTAGATACAACGTTGGCTTTATAGACTCAACAAAGCCGAATAACTTAAAGGAATTGAAAAGCTCAGCAACACAATAGAAGCTGTTTTTTGTAGATTGCACTGATTGAGCCAGCTAATTTTATTTTTAGCGAGCACCGAACCAATAAATGTCCAGAAAAAAGCAATCGGCACGATTAAACATAAAAATGCCAACATGTGTGCCACATAATAGTCTGCTTTTACCCATGCAATCGTTGGGAAAATTGCAGAGGCAAACAACAAAGCTTTAGGATTCAATAAAGTCGCTAAAAATAGCTCACTCGCACGGATCGTAGGTTGATTAAAGCTTTGCTCGACTTTAGCCGTGCGCCATAATTTAATCGCCAAGAAAATAATATAGCCTGCACTGAATAATTTTAGAATGGTGGGCAATAATGGGAGATGGGTAGACACCGTACCAATTAAGGCACCCCAAAGTGTAATAGAGATCAAATAACCCAATGCTTCTGCTGGAATTAATCGGAAAGATTTGCGGATACCAACCTGAATACCCGATGATGCAAGCAAGGTATTGGTTGGCCCTGGTGTCAATAAAATTGTGATCACCAAACCGATAAAAAACCATGAAATCATGCATTGACCTCACTACTGAATGAGCGCAGATTAAAATAGTTCATTGCAATTGGCAAAAAGTATTTTGTAAGACAAATTTTTGATCAGTTCAATATTTTAAATTTATTATTTTCATTCAATTACTTATATAAAAAATACTTTTTAATTGAATGGTAACTTATAAGTCATTTTTTCTTAACCTTTTTAGGATATTTAGAGATTAAACACCATTAAATCAGATGCTTGTGTATTTTTTAATCAGAAAAAATAGCTCACCGAAGTGAGCCAAATTTTCAAAATATTGTGATTTAGCTTTTAAAGGTGAATCAGTCAAAATTTAAAGGATGATAACTTAATGACTGCAACTGCAATCATTCCAAGCTGAGATCCCTCACTAGAAAATACGATTCTGATCTTTTTCAGCTTTAGGCAGTTTTTTTGCAATTTGCTTGGCAATCGCAATGTAACTATCGGCAGCATCATCGCCTGCAATCACTGACGGCGTGCCTGCATCCACATTTTCACGAATACTGACATTCAATGGTAAACGTCCAAGCAACGGAATGTCATATTGTTCTGCCAGTTTATCGCCACCACCTTGACCAAAAATTTGTTCTTCGTAGCCGCAGTTTGAGCAGATATGGGTCGACATATTCTCAATTACGCCCATGACAGGGATTTGCACACGATTAAATAGTTCGATGCCTTTGACAGCATCCATTAAGGCAACATTTTGTGGTGTAGTCACAATCACCGCTCCCGTTACAGGAATACGCTGTGCAAGTGTCAATTGAATATCCCCCGTTCCTGGTGGCATATCAATCATCAACACATCTAAATCTGGCCATAAAGTTTGATTAAAGAGCTGCATTAATGCACCTGTGGCTTTTGGTCCACGCCACGCTACAGGTGTATTGTGGTCACCTGTTAAATGTCCGATGGATAACACAGGCATCCCAAAAGCATCCAATGGTACAAATTGCTCAGCTTCAATCATTGGAGTTTTGCCAGCATTGCCGAGCATGGTCGGAATACTTGGACCATAAATATCGGCATCCAATACGCCAACTTTTAAGCCGAGCTTTTGCAAAGCTAAAGCCAAATTTACTGTAGTGGTAGATTTTCCAACCCCGCCTTTGCCTGAAGATACCAAAATTACGTTTTGAATACGCGGATGTTTCGGCACATCGCGCTGTTGTGGCGCAGCTTTTTGAATCGGTGGATTATTCGGATCGGCTTCTTGCATTGAACTTTGACCTGCAGCATCGACTACTGGCGGTAAATGAGATGCTACGGTCTGTGTGGTCGATGTTGAGCAGCTTTCACCTTCAGCATGTTGATGCCCACAACTTTCTTTTTTCTGTCCCGTTTTCTGCTGAATCACATGCATATTCAGTTCTTTAATGCCGCATTTTTCTAAAGCATCGGCTAGCTCATCATGAATTTGTTGTAAATGTTGTTTTTCTTCAGGATAAGTATTGATGGTGATTTGCAGAATATCACCTTGCACATTCACTTGAGAAATACGGTCTTTTAAAGCATGTTCAGATTCAGGCAATACATAACTTTGTAGCACGTGCTGAATAGCTTCCTCATTCACCGTATGCGAAGGTGAAAAAACTGATTTAAGTGAAGAAAGCCAAGACATAGATTTACTCCAAAGTTTGGAAATACCGCGATTTTGATAGTGTAACGATAATTCAGTATAAGGTTAAGTCGTGCTTTCACTGAAATACTTAATTCTGAGTATATCAGTTGGTTTTCAACATGGTTTATCTTCAAATGCAGACCAACTCCTTGTTTAGATATTGTATTTAGCCTTCTAGGCGGATTTGAAAAGAATTCATGGAATCCCTTGTGCATCTATGTGCTATCTAAGGTAAAATTGCCCGAATTGCATCGTCCCTATTTGAGAGAGTTATATCCGTGCGTCAAATTTTAGTCACTAACGCCCTACCATACGCCAATGGTCCGATCCATATGGGTCACTTACTCGGTTATATCCAGGCAGATATCTGGGTTCGCGCCATGCGTGCAATGGGACATGACGTGACTTATGTCTGTGCGGATGATGCGCATGGTACAGCAATCATGCTGCGTGCCGAAGCCAACGGGATTAGCCCTGAACAGCAAATTGCCAATGTGCAACAAGAACACATTCGTGATTTTGACGGTTTTGGCGTGCATTTTGATCATTATGATTCAACGCATAGCAACACCAACCGCGCACGTGCCAGCGAAATTTATGTCAAAAACCGTGATGCGGGCAATATTGCTGTTCGTCCTGTCACGCAATTATTTGACCCTGAAAAAGGCATGTTCTTATCGGATCGTTTTATTAAAGGCACTTGCCCAAAATGTAAAGCGGAAGATCAATACGGCGATTCTTGCGAAGTTTGCGGTACAACCTATAACGCGACTGAGCTGATTAATCCAAAATCGACTTTGAGCGGTGCGACGCCTGTAGAAAAATCATCAGATCATTACTTCTTTAAATTGCCTAATTTTGGTGAATACTTACAAAAATGGACACGCGATGAAGGTCGTTTGCCAGTTTCGATCGCCAACAAATTAGATGAATGGTTTGAAAATGGCTTGAATGACTGGGATATTTCACGTGATGCACCATATTTTGGTTTTGAAATTCCAGACGCACCAAATAAATATTTTTATGTATGGGTTGATGCACCAATTGGTTATATGTCGAGTTTTGAAAACTACGTAAAAACCAAACGCCCTGACCTAAATTTTGACGATTATTGGAAAAAAGATTCAGACAAAGAAGTCTATCACTTCATTGGTAAAGACATCGTATATTTCCACGCTTTATTCTGGCCTGCAATGTTAGATGGTGCGGGTTATCGCACGCCTACAGGTTTATTTGTAAATGGTTTCTTGACTGTAAATGGTCAAAAAATGTCGAAATCTCGCGGCACATTTATTAAAGCAGAAACGTATTTACAGCATTTAAATCCTGAATATTTACGCTATTACTTTGCATCAAAACTGTCTGATAAAGTTGAAGACTCTGACTTAAATCTGGATGATTTTGTGCAGAAAGTAAACTCTGATCTTGTAGGTAAAGTGGTGAATATTGCCAGTCGTTGTGCCAAATTCATCAACACTAAATTTGATAACAAATTAAGTGCAAACTGCGCTGAACCTGAGTTAGTACAAAGCTTTATTGCTGCAGGTGACTCGATTGCCAAAGCATACGAAGAGCGTGAATTCTCTGCGGCAATTCGTGAAATTATGGCGCTTGCTGACCGCGCCAACCAATATATTGATGAGAAAAAGCCTTGGGCTTTAGCCAAAATTGAAAGCGAAGAACAGCAAGTTCATGACGTATGTTCTGTAGGGATTAACCTATTCCGTCAATTGGCGATTTATCTTGCGCCTGTACTGCCAACCTTGGCTGAACAAGTTCAAGCCTTCTTACAGTTAGATAGCTTTAACTTTGAATCACGTAAAACTGTTTTAGTCGGTCATGAAATTGCGTTGTTCCAACCACTCATGCAACGTGTTGATCCGAAAGCGGTAGCTGCAATGGTAGATGCATCTAAAGATTCTTTAGCCGCACCTGCTGAAGCACCAAAAACGGAAAAGAAAAAAGAAAAAGCCAAAGAGAAAAAAGCAGAACCTAAAGTCGGTGAAGCGGAAATTATCACCATTGATGACTTTGTCAAAATTGATTTACGTGTTGCAGAAGTTCTTGAAGTGGCTACGGTTGAAGGTTCTGACAAGCTCCTTCAATTGACTTTAAATGTTGGTGAAGCCGAGCCACGTAACGTGTTTAGCGGTATTCGTGAGTTCTACCAACCTGAAGACTTAAAAGGCAAATTGGTGGTAATGGTGGCGAACCTTGCACCACGTAAAATGCGTTTTGGTATTTCTAATGGGATGGTACTCGCTGCGGGTAATGGTGACGGCGTTTGGGTGGTTTCACCTGAAAGTGGTGCGAAACCGGGTGATAAAGTCAGCTAAGCTGTGAATTGAAAAATGCGCCGAAATGGCGCATTTTTCTTAAAAATATAATTATTTTATTGATTTCTAAATAATTCTAATTAAAATATCGCTGCTTTTATTTATTAAAATTATTTTAGGGGTATTTATGAAAAAAGTATTAGCAATCGCATTATCTTTATCGACACTTGCTTTCACTGGTTGTTCAGTACGTATGGCGGATATGACTGTCGCATCTACGAAAAACTATAACTTAAACTCAAATCAATTTGTAAAAGGTGAACGAGTTACAGGTGAAGATAAAGTACCTGTTGTATTATTTCCTTTAGGTATTCCAAACTTCAAAACAGCTGTAGATCGTGCAATTGAAAAAGATCGCTGTGCAGTTGCTTTATCTGATGTTGTTATTACTCAATTAAACCAAGCATTCATTGTAGGTCAAATTGGTTATCGCGTTGAAGGCACTCAAGTTATTGATCGCTCTCAACCAGAATGTAAAAAATAATATGTACTAAGTATAAATCCTCTCACCCTAGAGGGGATTTATACAAAAATCACTTCATCCCAAAAATTAATTTTAAGCCCAATACTGTCATGACCGCCCCTGCTGCACGGTCAAAAATAGCCTTAAACTTAATATAAGCCTGACGTGGTTTTTCTGCAGACAAAGCTACAGCAACCAATGAACACCAACCTGCATCAATAAAAAAACACAGAATTGGCAGCACCACATAAAAATAGTTCGGAATTTCTTTAGGCAACAAAGCTGTAAAAATACTCGCCAAGACAATTGCAATTTTAGGGTTAGATAACTGTGTAATTAAACCTGTGGTAAACGCACGGCGCAGTGACATTTGCTGTCCATCTGCAAGATTAGTTTGAATAGGCTCTTTGGCATGCTTCACAATTTTATAAGCCAAAAATAACAGATATAAACCACCGCAAATTTTAAGCAGCAAATATGCCGAAGGCACAGCCAATAAAATAGCCTGCAACCCCATCACCGCCAATAAACCAAAAATTGCTGCACCCGTACCTGTGCCTAAAGCCGTAAATAAACCATGTTTACGAGAAATGGCAATCGAATTTTTTGCCACATAAATAAAGGTAGGCCCAGGACTAATTGCCCCCAACATTAATGCCAAAGCAATAGAGCCTAAAATCAATAATGATTCCAAGATAGACCTCAAGATTAGAATAATTTTCAACTATTTATTTTACTTAAAAAACCATAATAGAAGATATAATTTTTTTGATTTATGTTTATAAATTTAAGGATTTTTCAAGCAATTTGATATTTAGTAAAAAACCAAAAATAGAGTAAAAACTCAATTTAATTTTAATATCAAACAGTTAAAACATAGCATATGAACAGTAAAATTTTATTGTGCATCCATTTTTTCTATTAAAGTTTTTTTCTGATAATAATTTATCATCGATTTTTAGCAGAACTTTCATATATTTTTAAAACACATAATCCCATAATAAAATTACGGCTTTAATTTTCTTTAGAACTACAACCGAGGCACATCAGATGCAAAATAAAAGACTGAAAACATTAGACCGCTCTAAATCACATCTTTGGATTGTAGGTGGAGGCATAGCTGGTATGGCTGCTGCTGCTTTTGCGATTCGTGATGCTAAAGTGCCAGCCGAACATATCCATATTTTAGAAGAATTGAATGTTTCTGGTGGTTCGATGGATGGTGGACATTATCCGCTTAATCCGAACCAAGCATGGGTCACACGTGGTGGACGTATGCTAACTGATGAGACTTATTTGTGTACTTGGGATTTATTTTCAAGCATCCCATCTTTAGAAAATCCAGACATTTCTGTTCGTGAAGAATGTCGTGAATTTAACGAACAAGTTAAAACCAATGCTCAAGCACGTTTGATCGACTCAAATCATATTATTGCAGAAGCTCAAAAATTGGGATTATCAACGCTCAACCGTGCTCAAATGTTACGTTTACTGGCATTAAAAGAAGATCGTATCGGTAGTCGCCGTATTGATGAATTTTTTGATGATGCATTTTTCCAAAGTAATTTTTGGCGGATGTGGCGAACCACGTTTGCCTTTCAAAAATGGCATAGCGCAGCGGAATTACGCCGTTATTTTCTACGTTTCATTCAAGAATTACCACGCATCCATACCTTAGCAGGTGTGAAACGAACTAAATACAATCAATATGATTCAATGATTCATCCTCTACAACGCTGGTTGGTGGAACAAGGCGTTGATGTTCGGTTCGGTAGTTATGTCACAGATGCAGACTTTGTCGAAGATGCCCAAACGAAGGAACGTAAGGCAACCCAACTTTATGTCAACATTCCAGAAGGCACTGAACAAATTCAACTGGGTGAGCATGATCTTGCGCTCTTTACTTTAGGTTCGATTACGGCTGATTCACGTTATGGCGATAAATTCGATGTTCCTGAGCTGATTCGTGATCGACAAGATCATGGCTGGCGTTTGTGGGAAACATTGGCTCAAAAAGCTCCTGATTTTGGTCGTCCAATGACCTTCTATGGCAACATTGATGAGCATAAATGGAAATCCTTTACGCTCACCATGCATGATGATGTGCTGCTAAAACGGATTATTGATTACACAGGAAATGAACCGGGTACAGGTGCACTCATGACTTGGTTTGAATCTGGTTGGCATCTATCTGTGGTCGTTCCAGCTCAACCGCATTTTGCTGACTTACCAGAAGGTAAATTCACCTTATGGGGTTATGGTTTTGAAATTGACCATATCGGCGATTACATTAAAAAACCGATGAGTGAAGCGACGGGTCAAGAGATTTTAATTGAGTTGATTCATCAACTTGGTTTCGATGACATCTTGGATCATGTGTTGGCACATACCGACATTACCACAGTAATGATGCCTTATGCTTCTGCCCTATTTGCATGTCGTAAAGCAGGTGATCGTCCATTGGTCATTCCAGAAAATGCGGTCAACTTTGCTTTCTTAGGTCAATTCGTAGAGCTTGAAGATGATGTGGTTTTTACTGTGGAATATTCCGTACGTTGTGCCATGATTGCCATTTATCAGCTCTTAGGTGTCGAACGTGAAATTCCAGAGATTTACAATGGTTTACTCGATCCTAAAGTTGGCTTAAATGCTTTGGAAGCAGTTTTTCATTAAATTTTAAAAAGCCATAGGGTAATTGCTGCCCTATGGTTATTCAACTTACTTTGATAAAACGATCTTTGTACACGACAAAAAAAGATAACTCATTGAAATAATGGCATAATACTTGTTTTCTGACGACGAATATGATGACACATTTCAATGAGTTACATCTCATCTTAAACAAATATCTAAAGTGGAACAAGTCACATGTAAAATGTTTTACACTGATTATGCTGGCATTAATTGTAAAAACAGACATGTAATCTTTCTTCTGCATCTAAAGCCTTACCCCTCACGTGCTTACCACAATCATTTTATCGATGTATACAACGCTTCTTTGCAGATCAGTATTTCGATTATCGTCAAATTTCTCAATTAATTTTCAATATATTTTTATTCGATAAAGTCCAATTAACTTTGGATAGAACCAACTGGAAATGGGGAAAACGAGATATCACTATCTTGATGTTAGCCATCGTCTATCGTGGAATAGCGATAACTATTGTTTGGACATTGCTCAATGAACCAGGCCATGTGGAACAGATTTCCCCCGCTGCGGGTTCAGAGTTCAGTGTACTTAAACCTGACAATCCCACAGTAAATTTTACCAAAGTCGTTCAACGTATAGCGGTACGTATCACCATTGATCCGAATCAAAAAGGGATCGAAAATCTACGCCCTGGTATGTCGGTAATCACGTCGGTGGATACCGACTCATAAACCAACACTGACATTCTCAATCAAATACATTTACAATGTGGTCAAATTCATTTCTCGTTCGCAAAAAATGTTTGATCACATTGCTTTTCCTACCCCTTATCAAACATTAGAACTTCCCCAGCCTGTTCAACTAACCATCAAACGCCTTGATCAGATTCATCCCCAGATTTCGGGCAACAAGTTTTTTAAACTTAAATACAACCTCTTGGCAGCACAACAGCAAGGTTTTTCTCAAGTCCTCACTTTTGGCGGTGCATTTTCCAATCATATTGCAGCAACGGCTTATGCAGCTCAACGCTTTGGCTTTCAAAGTATTGGCATCATTCGTGGTCAAGAACTTGCGACCCAAGACTTAAATCCTACCCTACAAACAGCGCAAGATTTTGGCATGCAACTGCATTTTGTTAGCCGAGCCGAATATCGTCTGCGCCATGAAGTGGAATATTTACAACAACTTCAACAGCAATATCCTCAAGCCTTTATTATTCCAGAGGGTGGAAGCAATTCCCTTGCCATTCAAGGGACACAGGAAATCCTCTCCCCTGATGATTTAGAAAATTATGACGTAATTTGTTGTGCTGTGGGTACTGGTGGAACAATTGTGGGCATCATTGAAAGTAGCTCGGAACAACAGCAAGTTTTAGGATTTTCAGCCTTGAAAGGTGATTTTCTCAAACAGGACATTCAACAATGGACCGATAAAAGCAATTGGTCTTTAACCGATGCCTATTGTGGTGGCGGCTATGCCAAAACTACACCTGAATTATTGAAATTTATTCAAAATTTTGAGCAAAAATATCAAATTCCACTCGAACACATTTATACAGGTAAAATGATGATGGGACTTCTTGATTTAATCCAGCACAATCATTTCCCTGCCCACACTCGAATCCTGGCCATTCATACAGGTGGGTTGCAAGGAAAGCTTAAAACATATTAAAACCCCCACAAATCTTTTATAATTGCTCGCTTTTCGTCTACCGAGTAATACTCATGGTTCATCAGGTTGATGTTGTTGTTTTAGGTGCAGGTGCATCAGGCTTGATGTTGGCTGCAGAGGCTGGTAAACGTGGGCGTTCGGTTGTGGTACTGGAAAAAGCCAATAAAGTGGGCAAAAAAATTCTGATGTCGGGTGGTGGTAAATGTAACTTTACCAACTTAGAAGTCGAGCCAAACCATTATATTTCACATAATCCACACTTTGTCATTTCTGCACTCACCCGTTATACCAATTGGGATTTTATTGGTTTAGTCTGCGAATACGGCATTGAATATGAAGAACGCAAACACGGACAATTATTCACTTTAAACGGCGCTAAAGAAATTTTAGCCATGCTCTTAGCCGAATGTGAAAAAACCAAATTGGTCGATATTCAAACCAATTGTGAAGTCAAAGCCGTGAATGCGGTAGATGATCAAGGTTTTCAAATTGCAACGACTTTGGGTTATTTCCAAGCAAGCGCTGTCGTCGTAGCAACTGGCGGTTTATCTATTCCAACTTTAGGTGGCTCTGGAATTGGCTATGAAATTGCCAAACAATTTGGTCATCGTGTTTACCCGACCCGTGCAGGTTTAGTGCCTTTTACCTTCTCAGACAGCTTTAAAGAAGTCACTACACGTTTAAGCGGTAATGCGGTGGATGCGACTTTATCAAATTCATTGACTAGTTTTACCGAAGCATTGCTATTCACCCATCGCGGTTTGAGTGGGCCGAGTGCCTTACAGCTTTCTAATTATTGGGATGTCGGACAAAGTTTTAAAATTAACTTTTTACCTTACTTAGAACTCTATGACTTTTTTAAAAATAAAAAGCAAAGCAGTCCTAAAGTTTTACTGCGCACCATACTCAGCGAGCATCTGCCAAAAAGTGTAGTGGCTGAATTACAGCAACTGATTTGGCCTGCACTCTCTGAAACGGCAATTGGCAATATCAGTGATGAAAAGCTAGAACAAATTGCCGCGCGTTTAAATGCCTTTGAAGTCAAACCATCGGGTACAGAAGGTTATCGTACTGCCGAAGTTACTTTAGGTGGTATAGATACGCAAGAAGTGTCTTCAAAAACCATGGAAAGTAAAAAACAAAAAGGCCTGTATTTTGTTGGTGAGGTTTTAGATGTGACAGGACATTTAGGTGGCTATAACTTTCAATGGGCATGGTCATCTGCACATGCAGCATCGGAGTATGTTTAAGTTCGCTTTTAGATGAAACACTTAAATAAAAGTATGTGATAGCAATGCTTCGAGTCTAAATGAATCAATATTGATCTTGCGAATCAAATTATAAATAACAAAAGCCAGTTTTTTCTAAACTGGCTTTTTCTTTAACACCGTCACGTACTATAAAGACTTAGCAATACGTGAATCCTGTTATTTTATTCTAAATAATCGGTACGAAATAATACCAATTTTGGCGTATTTGCCAAACGTGATTCAGTTTGCTGCATTTTAAGCACAGCATTTTGTTGATGCATAGGTAACGAATTTGCCACTTGAACTTTTAAACTGATACGTAATTTGTTTAGCATATTGATTTCTCTCATTATTGTCATCCTTGCGCGAATTTTAAGACTCAAATATTTCAGCTTGGTTAAAACCCAAGTTTTTTATTTTTCCCTTAAACCCTCATCAAGCTTTCCAAGCTATTGATCTGATTTATCCAAATCAGTCTTTGGCTCATTCCTGCCAAAGTTGATTAATTTTTAACATAATTTAAGAGCTTGGTCTATCCTCTTTTGGATGATTTTTCTCAACATTTTCAGTTGGTTTTGCGGTGGCTTCTGGCTTGGCAAAAACAAATTTATAGGCTGCAACAAAAAAGCCGATGGTGATGCCAGCAATCACGATTGGGGCAAAAAACTTATCGGGTGCTGATTTGGACATTATCGTTTCCTCTTTTTTAATGAATACCGAAAAGAAATCGACCAATACGGTGATTGGTCGATCATCTTAGCGATTCAAATCAAAATTTGAACAGGTTATTTCGGGTCATTTTTTGGATGTTCATCGACATCTGGTTCAGCCTCACCTGTCGAACCAAATGGGTTGTTGACTGGTGGATGTTCAGGATCAACCTTTAACGTATCTGGCACTGCATGATCAGTTGCCGCTTCAGGTGTTGTAGTCACATCACTTACAGACGCTTGCGGCTGCTCAGATACAATAGGTGTCATCACACTTGATGCTGACGTTGCCGTTTCTGTCTTGTGCAAAGGATTCGGTTGATTTGCCTCACGTTTAGCTTTATCAATCAAATCAGTTAACACACGCTCTGCAGGTTGACGACCACCTAAACCAAAGGCAAGTGCGAAAGCCACTGCAACAGAACCGAGGGTTAAACCAAAAGCCAAGTTCACAATCGAGTCTGCAATACCCATCGCGCGTAAGCCCATGGCAACCACCAAGCCCATAATTAAAATACGGACTAAGTTTGCCAACCAACGCGAGCTGTTATATTCACCGCGCTGTACCACTTTGGCAACCAAATTCGCAAGCCAGAAACCCACCACCAAAATGACAGCACCCAACAGGATATCTGCACTAAATTGGATAAACATGGCAATCAAGCCGCTGACTTGATCAAAGCCCAAACGGTTCGCCGCTTCAGATACCGCAAATAGCATGGTAAAGAATACGATCAGATAACCAAGCACACATGAAATTTTAGTCGTACCTAAAAAGCGCTGTAAGTCGAGTTTGGCAGGAATATCATCGACTCCTGTGCCTGCAACCACTTCCACCACAATATTGGCTACAAAACGCGACACCACATAAGCCAAAATAAGAATCAGACCTGCCGCAATAATATGCGGGATCGCATTCATAATTTCATACAACATGGCAGTCGCAGGCTGAGAAATAGCTTCAATGCCAAGTGCCTCAAAACCAATAATCAAGGCTGTGATGATCACCAAGGCGAAAACAAACGAACCGAGTAATTTAGGTAAATTTGAATTTTTGAAGATGCCAACTTTTTCAGCATGCTGTTGAATATTCAAGCTACCCAATAAACCTTCGACAATGCCACGAACAATTTTTGCCAGAATGTATCCTACAAAAACAATCACACCTGCAATGAAGATGTTCGGTAAATACAGCACAACTTCATTCACCATGTTTTGCACAGGGAACAACAGACCGTTTAAGCCTAAAATTGACAGCACAATTGGCAAGAACAGCAATAAAATCAGCCAATAAACAATTTCACTGATATTTTGACTTAAGCCACTCACACCCACATCGGCGCTGAGTTTTTCATCCAACTGAGTACGTGCCAACAGTTTTTGCATCCCCACTTTGACCAGATTTGCCAAAATCCACCCAATAAAAGCAACGGCTACAGCAGCCAGTAAAGAAGGAATAAACAGTAAGAACTGCTGAATCATATTACTGAATGGCCCACTGACACTGGTCAGATTCAACACATTCAGCGCACCAATGACCGCAATAATTAAAATCACCCAAAACACGACCCGCGACACAATCACTTCAATATTTGAACGATGCCCCGTTGCATTTGATAGTTTATGATCCGTACCCAATTTTTGTAGGACTTTTTTAACCCCTCCAGCCACGAGTAACGCCACAACCCATCCTATCAGCAATATTGCAACAGCCGCCAGAATCGGCTGAAATTGCTCCAAATAATACATGGCTTCAAAACCTCTACCATGTAGGTTGTCATTTAAGTAATCATTCATCTTATTTAATCCTCATGGTGTTTAGCTTCATTTTTTGGTTTGCGCCGCAGCGCAAAACTGCTTTTTATCGATTCAAATTATTGAGTAAAGCTCTACCCACCATAGAATTTGCATATTTTTTATTCAACCTTGGGATGCAGAATCGCAACAATTCTACAAAGGAGGGACAATAAACCTTGTGAAAATCCACAAAAAAGCCCTGCATCTAGGCAAGGCTGAATTTGTAAATACGATTTTTTGACGCTTAGGCTAAACTACCGATCTGTTGCTGTTGCAGTATTGCTGTCCTCTGCACGTGCTTCATCTCCAGCTGTGCCCGTTGTCGTGCTATTTGGCGTTGCTTGTTGTACGGTTGGATTAGGATGTCCAGGAGGTGCTTCGCTCGGACTCGGATTGCGATCCGCCATCATGTAAATCAGCAATGCCAATAAAAAGATTCCCACCAGTAGAAGCATATAGACTGGAATACGTTTTTTTCGCTTAATGTCTTCAGCTGAGTTTACATGAGGTGGTTTATTGAATTCATGCGGCATGTTCCCCTCACTTATGTATTTATCTGATGAATTTTCATACTAACAAGCTCCTCACGCTTATTGTGTGACAATACATAGCAAGATGGTGAAAAGATGTAATATACCTCAAGTACCACCTATGTTGCCCAATATCGACAAAGCTGCCTCTCACGGGGAAATGCGCTATAATCACGTACCGTTTTTTTGTGTACTTTGAACTTTATGGCGTATCGTCAACAAAGTGTATCGCTTGATCTTGACACTGACGTCACTCATCAATGTGCCTTGCACTATACCCGTGATGGGCATCTCATTGGTATTATTGAATTTAGCAAGCCCAGCTATCTGCTCAAATGGGGCGATTTGGAATATTTCCGTCGTCGTACCGAAGAGTTTTCGGTCATGCCATTTCCAGATTGTGTGAATGCCATGATCATTGATATTCGCAACATTGCTGCATTTCTGGATAATGAAGTGCCAATTTTACCGTGGCGCTTACTTGAAGAAGAATGTCCTGTGCGTTTGGTGGTTCCTCAAGAGCGCTTAGAGCATTATGCAGGTTTTTTTGAACCGACTTGGCTAAGTAGCGATGTCGATAGCGCGATTCAGGAAATCCGCGAATATATGGATATGTTTGTGCACTAATTTCTTTGAAGAGTCACTTTCAAGCATTGCGTTCAAAAGTTGCTTTCAAAATTGAATCGCACCAAGCAAAAACCTCATCTGCAGCGTTGTAGATGAGGTTTTTATATGAATGGTGAAGATCACCTCAACAACCAATTTTTAGCGAATTGTGAAAATACATTTATTTTCAAAACTCGATTTAGGCAGCCACAAAACCTGCTTAAAACGCACCTGATCTATGCCAAAACTTCGCATTTTCTTAGATGTATAGCGCTTGATATTTTTCATATTCAGGAGTCTGCCCTGCAATGGTTGAGCTTTGCTGAACTTTAATTTTCTGAAAAAAAGCGGTTTCCTTTGCACGGATTGGGCCAATATATTCATTATACATTTGTTCCATTTCGGCACTTTCAAATTGCATTTTTTGCAAACTGCCACCATGCCAACCCAACTGACTACGCAAGTTTAAATATTTTACTTTGCCCGCAGGAAACACATAATTGGCACAAGAAGAAAAGCAATACTGCGCAACTTCTACATTAAGTTGATGGTCAAAGCAAATTGCCCAAATCAATACCTAAGCCGATCTCGCCACCCCGACTGTTGATTTTTAAGGTATCAATTTTATCTGACTGTTTAAGTAATTCCGCTGCACGTGCGTTGGCTTCAGGGCTAAGTGACCCATCATAAATGAGTACGTGATCTTGCACAGCAACCTGAGTTTCCACCGTTTCAGCCTGTACGGTTTGTGCGACTATAAACATCAGCCCTGCGCTGGCTATATATTTGAACAGTTGATATTTGAATAGTTGTATCACATCCTCACCAATAATTTTCAACTGCAATATTACCTTCCCCGCGGCGGTTCATGCTTAAACCACGCGCTTTTAAGGCTTCTTTGGTGTCATCGACCATGGCAGGGTTACCGCATAACATCACATGGCTGGTTTCAGGGTTGAGTACACTGCCTGCAGCCTGTTCCAATTCGCCATTAGCAATTAATACAGGTAAACGATCATGCAAAGCAGCTTGAGGGTCGCGGGTGACAATTGGGATAAATTTAAAGCCCGAATGCCCTTCGCCAAAAGTTTCGGCAATTTCTTGAATTTTATCGACATAAGCCAATTCGGCTGCGCTGCGCACGCTATAAATCAAATAAATATATTGATATTTTGTCCACGTTTCAAAATCTTGCAGCATGGATAAAAACGGTGCAAGACCTGTACCTGTGGCCAACAACCATAAATCGTGTGGCGCAGGCAACTGATAACGCGCCAAGGTCAAAAAACCATAAGGGATTTTTTCCAAGTACAGCTCATCGCCCACTTGAAGGTGCTGCAAGTTAGAAGTAAATGCACCATCTGGCACGACAATCGAGAAAAACTCTAAAGTTTCATCAAAGGGTGATGACACCACCGAATAAGCACGTACCACCAATTCATCATCCACTTTTAACCCGATACGTGCAAACTGCCCTGCGGTAAATTTAAAGTGCGCAGGACGAGTCATGGTGAAGCTAAACAAGGTGTTGGTCCAACGATGAACCGAAAGCACTTTTTCTAAAGTAAATTTTTCAATTGACATGATTTGAGCGTGGCATGAAAGACTGTGCTCATGTTAGCATGTTGGGGTAATTTATGAATATTTTTAAATGTTAAGGCTTGATTCATGCGCATGACTTTACGCCAGTTGGCGGTTTTTGTAGCAGTTGCCCAAGAAGGGACAGTAACCAAAGCCAGTGATGCCGTTAAGCTCACCCAAAGTGCTGCAAGCATGGCCTTAGCAGATTTGGAAGATGGCTTAGGCGCTCCACTGTTTGACCGTTTGGGTAAGCGCCTACAGCTGAACGATTTAGGTCGTTTTTTATTGCCACAAGCCTTAGAAATTTTGGGGCGTTGTGAAGCGTTTGAGCAAGCTGCTAAAGGCGAACTACAAAGCATCGATTTGCGTTTAGGTGCAACCCTCACCATCAGTGACTATTTGATGCCTGATTTAATGGCAGACTTTTTGCAAATTCAGCCACAGGCGCATTTACAATTACAAGTGGGCAATACCCGCCAAATGATTGAAGCTGTAAATCAGTTTCAGCTAGATTTAGCCCTGATAGAAGGCTCTTGTCACTTGCCACAACTCCAATGTATTCATTGGCGTGATGATGAGCTTGCAGTGTGCTGTGCACCAAGTCATCCTTTAGCGCAGTTAAACCGTGCTTTAAGTATCGCAGATTTTGAAGACGCCGAGTGGATTTTACGTGAAGAAGGTTCAGGTACCCGTGAAGTGTTTGACAATGCAATTTTAAAAGACCTGCCTGATGCCAATATTCGTTTAACTTTGGGTCATAACGAAGCGATTTTAAAAATTGTCGCAGGTGGAATTGGTATGTCGTGTATTTCACGATTGGCGATTGAACCTTTACTAGAAAAAGGTCAATTGGTAATTTTGGATACACCTTTCTGGCAACTGACGCGCCCGTTATTCATGTTGGTGCATCGTCAGAAATACCAAGGGCCTGGGCTCAAAGCCTTTTTACATTTTTGTGAAGATCAGGTTTAAACCTGATCTTTTTTTACCAACGTGAATCATTTTCACATGGCTCACCATCATGATCACTATCCATTTTTGTATCTGGACAATTTCTTACAAACCAACGTGCCTCTTCAAGTGATCGCATTTGAGAACAATGTTTTCTACCATCACATTGAAAATGATTAGGGTTGCTATTTACTGCTTGAGTATTTGCTATTTCTAAGGTTTCCTGTATTACAGGTTGATTTGTCAATTCATTACGATGCAAAGAGTCTTGAATAAAACCATACACAAAATAGCCGATTATGCCAATAATAATGACTGTAATGATTGTCCCAAAAAAACCACCTGATTCATTTTTTCGTTTAGTTTTTCTTCTTGAATGAGATACGATACGTTTGGGTGTTGTGTTATATGAATTTCGTGATGAGGAATTTACTCGTTCCGACGTTGTATGTTGCGAGTTTTGTGATGAAAAACTCCAATTTACGGTATTGACTTCTTTAGTTTTACCAACAATTCTCAAAGTATTTTGGGTATTTTGTAAACCCTCTAAAGCACGCTGACAACTTCTTAAAAAATCATCTTGATTGATCAATTGGAAATTTTCATGTACCACTTTATTACGCATAGTGGCTATCCAACGTATATTCTTCACTAGCCCAACTTCAAGCTGATATTCAATGCTAGTTAATTTTTCATGCAAACCACGCCCAGTAGCTCCAAATTTTTGCTCCAGCAATGCTTCCAAAGCCTTACTTTGAGTAACTACAATATCAATATCACTTTGCATAATGACACCCCCATTCTTTATAATATTTTTTAATTATTCCAGTTTTTAGCATCAGATTACCCCAAAAAATTCAACACGTAATATATCAAATTTGACATCATCACAAAAAATAATGCTGCCCTGTTAGACTGCGATAAAGTAAAAGCAAGTATTTTTATTTGCTGATGAGCGATTCATCATGCATTCTCCTAACGTCGAAAGTTTGATAACAATTCTGATGTAATCGATTCATTATGAGCCAATATTTTATTTTTTTTAGTTTTTGCAGGATTCGGATCTACTCGTTCAATTTGTACTGCTTTAAATTTTCCATTATTTTCTAGGGCTACAAATTTTACTTTTTCATTTCGTTTCGGCTCACCCTCCGATGCAGGAAAATCTGAAATATGAAAAAAGATCTCGCCTTCAGCAGTTGCAATAAAACCAAACCCTTTGTCTGGATTATATTGTTTAACTTTTCCCTGATAGAATTCTTTCTTCATGACATTCACCTAATTTTGCAAGTACTGTATTTCAGTATATAAAAAAGAGACTTTAAATCCACCCTTGAAAACAGTACGGTTCAAGTCTCTGTTTTAAGCATATTTTCAAAAATTAATCTTTTTGAACACTACCAAAAATTTTATCGCCTGCATCACCCAGGCCAGGCACAATATAACCATCTCGGTTTAAACCTTCATCAACCGATGCAGTAAAGATCACCACATCTGGGTGCGCGGCTTCTACACGTTGAATGCCTTCTGGCGCTGCGACCAACACCATCACACGGATGTCTTTACAACCACTGGCTTTGAGCAAATCAATTGCTGCCACTAAAGATGAACCTGTGGCAAGCATAGGGTCAATAATCATCGCGATACGATTTTGTACATCTGGTACTAATTTTTTGTAGTAAGTACGCGCTTCTAAAGTTTCTTCATCGCGTTCCAAGCCAAGTACAGACACTTTAGCACTTGGAATCAGGTTCAAGAAACCATCTAACATGCCAATACCTGCACGTAAAATTGGCACAACCGTAATTTTTTTACCCGCAATACGGTCTACAGTGACTGCACCATTCCAACCCGCAATTTCGTGCTCGACCACTGGCAAATCTTTAGTCGCCTCATAAGTCAGCAACATGGTCACTTCTTGTGCTAATTCACGGAAGTTTTTGGTGCTGATGTCTGCACGACGTAATAGCCCTAATTTATGACGAATAAGTGGATGACGGATTTCATGAATAGCCACGGGAGAACACCTAAAAGGAAAGAAAAGCAAATATCCTTTTATTATATGCTGTTTTTATTGTGTATATAAACCAAAAAGCCTTCAATTTATGAAGGCTTTTTGACTGAAAGTTAAACTTCTTTCAAATTATTGCTGTGACAGCATGAAATGGATGGGTGACAAAATTTCAGCTTCAAGTGCCATTTTGATAATTGGGTCTGGATAAACACCAATCACCAATACCGCTAAAGCTGCAACCAATACCATAATACCGCCCACTTTTTGCCCCCAATGATCAACAGCGTCCATTTTTGGTTCATCTGGCGGTGTCATATACATCACCACCATAACGCGCAAGTAGTAGTACAAACCAATACCTGAACCTACGATGATCATCGCAGCTAAGAACCAGTGCTGAGTCGTGACCGCAGCCATCACTACCAAGAACTTACCAATGAAGCCTGCAGTGAGTGGAATACCCGCAAGAGAAAGCATCATCACGGTTAAGACAGCAGTCAATACTGGACGACGCCAGAACAAACCACGGTAGTCAGCCAAGCTTTCTGCTTCAGCTACGTTGTTATACGGGCTAGACATTAATGCGACTGCACCAAACGCACCAATAGTGGTTAAGACATAAGTAATCACATAAACGCTGACATTGCCCAAGCTTGCATAAGTCATGCTGATTAAACCAATCAACAAATAACCAAAGTGTGCAATTGATGAGTAAGCCAAAATACGTTTCAAGTTCACTTGACGTACAGCAAGGAAGTTACCTACCAAAATTGAAAGCACGGCAATAATGGTCATGATGGTCACAATCGAGTCGATCAGGATTGCACCTGAACCCAAAATGTAACGCACGAACAAACCAATGGTTGCTACTTTCGCTGCAGTCGCAAGGAAGGTTGCGATTGGTGCAGGCGCACCGTCATAAACGTCTGGTGTCCATTTGTGGAATGGTGCCAAAGACAGTTTAAATGCCACAGCAAAGACAATTAAGCCTAGACCTAAAATCACCAATGGCTGTTGGATGTTTTGCATTAATGCTTGAACAGAGTCATAGAACGACAATGAACCTGTGTACGCATAAATGTACGCCATACCCATAAGCAACATTGCTGATGCAGTTGCAGACAATACTAAGTACTTCACGCCCGCTTCTAAAGATTTAGAACGCTGGTGGGTATATGCCAATAAGCCATAAACAGGAATTGACATTAACTCAAGGCTAATGAAGAACGATGCATAGTGCGAACTTGACACCATCAACATAGCGCCCGCTACCGAACACAACATTAAGATGTAGAGTTCTTCGCGGTTGTCTTTATAGGTCTCAATATATGCATGAGACAAAGTAGAACATGCCAATGCTGCGATCAGAATCACCAGTTGATATAACAAGGTGAACGGATCAATCATAAACATGCCCATCACGCTGGCAGGAGCAAAGTTCCCGCCAAACATCATGAGTAAAAGGTAAGCAGCAGCGAGGTTCAAGCCCACCACTGATGCTGTAGCAATTAAGTTATGGTTACGCTTAATTGCAGTAAGGATCATCACGACAATCGCAGTTAAAGCCACGATCATCACAGGAGCTAAAGGCATAAGCTCAGAAAATGACATTGTGAAGTTCATGGCTTATTGGATCTCCACATTTTCGAGTTGAGCTGTTACTTCTTGCGTAACTTCAACTACTTCTTGAACTGGGATGTAGCTATTTGCTAACCACGCCATACTTGAATTTGAAATATCAAGGAAGGTTTGTGGATACAGACCAAGCCATACTAGACCCAGCGCACAAATTGAAAGAATCACAACTTCACGTGCATTTAAATCTTTTAACGGATTTGCATAGTGCTGTTTTTGCTCTTCATTTGGTACACCAAACAAAGCTTTGTGAATCAGGATTAAACCGTAAACACCTGCAAAAACTAAGCTGATTGCCGCAATAATTGTGAAGGCTGGGAACTGTTCAAATGAACCGATCAAAATCAGGAATTCACCAATAAAGTTACCTAAACCAGGAATACCGACTAACGCAGCCACAAAGAACATGAGGAAGAATGAAAGGTATTGGAATTGACCACGAATACCGCCCATTAAACGCATATCACGTGTATGTACGCGCTCGTAAATTTGACCACACATAATGAACAATGCAGCAGATGACAAGCCATGTGCCAACATCATGATCATTAAGCCTTGGTAAGTCAGGATATTACCTGCATAAATTGCAAGTAATACGAAGCCCATGTGCGAAATTGAGGTATAGGCAAGTAAACGCTTCATATCGGTTTGCTGGAAAGCACACCACGCGCCGTAGAACACACCAATTAAACCCAAAATAATGGCGATGTCTGCAAACTGAGCAGAAGCCGCTGGGAAGAATGGAATCACGAAACGTAATAAACCGTATGCCGCAGTTTTAATCAAAATACCTGCAAGGTCGACAGAACCCGCTGTAGGCGCTTGCGCGTGTGCATCTGGTAACCAACCATGTAATGGGAAAACTGGAAGTTTTACCGCAAAACCGATGAATAAACAGATCATGAAGGCATAAGCGACTGCTGGTAATTGTGCGTCAAGGGTATTCGCTACAGCCAATAAATAGTTGTAGTTGAATGAAATAGTACCTGACATCATGTATCCATAGATCACTAGACCTAAAATACCAATCAACATGATTAAACCAGCAACTTGCGTGTAGATAAAGAATTTGGTTGCAGCGTAAACACGTGAACGACCGTTTGAACCTTTATGACCCCATAACGCAATCAGGAAGTAGATTGGTACAAGCATCATCTCCCAGAAGAAGAAGAACAGGAACAAGTCAATCGCAAGGAATACACCAATTACCCCACCCAAAGACCATAAAAGGTTAAGGTGGAAGAAACCGACGTTCTTTTGAATTTCACCAAATGAACAGCCTACCGCTAAAATACCCAGTAATGCAGTTAAACCCACCATGAGTAAAGATAAGCCATCCACCGCTAAGTGAATGTTGATGCCTAGGGTTTGAATCCAAGGCAACATAAATTCAGCCGACCAAGTTGGAACTTGAGCGCCTAATTCATAGTTATAGCTAGCACCTTGCCACAATGCGACAGTTAAGCCCAAAGTAACAAGCATGCCCACTAAAGCAATGTAACGCGGTAATTTATCGTCGAGTTTATCGACCAACCAGCAAATAAAACCTGCAATGAACGGAACAAGGATCAGCGCGGGTAGAATTAAATTGTTTGGAGTATCCATCTTATTTCCCCACGACCTGAATCACGATCAAGATCATTAGTAAGACCACCACACCAAGTGCCATACTCGATGCGTACTCACGTAATGAACCAGTTTGACGTGAACTTGTGAAGCTATGACCACCTTTCACCAGTGCAGGCAGTACTAACCACATACCATCAACTGGATCACGACCTAATAGTTTGGCAATCAGCAAGTATGGTTTTACAAATACAATGTCATACAACGCATCGAAACCAAGTGCATTACGGCAAATATTGGCAAGACCCGCACCCAATGAAGTTTGCGCGAAACCTTTTACAGCGTTGTAAGCAAAGGCAAATAACACCACGCCTACAGCTAAACCAGCCAAAGCCACACCAATTGCAACATACTCTGCACCATGCGCACCTGCTTCTAATGCTTCAGGAATCACAAATGCTGGGATTTTTGCAGCATCAAGAATGCTCATCACTGGTGCTTTTAATACAATCGCTAAACCAGTTGAAAGTGCTGCAAGCACTGCCAATGGGAACCAGTAAGTTGCGCCTTTGATCTCGTGATACGGTGTGTTTTCTTTACCAAAGAATACAACCCAAATTAAGCGGAATGTATAAATTGACGTTAAGAATGCACCTGCTACACCCACCCAATATAAGGTGTTATATAGCGGAATACCTGCGATATGACTTTGCGTCCAAACTGCTGCCAAAATAGCGTCTTTTGAGAAGAAACCAATGGTCAAGAATGGAATCGCTGCCAATGCACCGCCACCAATCGCGAAACATGCAAACAGGAATTTGTTCTTGTAGAACAAGCCACCCATTTTGAAAATATTTTGTTCGTGATGGTAAGCCAAAATCACCGCACCAGAAGACAAGAATAATAATGCCTTGAAGAATGCGTGAGTTAACATGTGGAATAGACCCGCTTGGTATGCTTCTGCACCAACTGCCATAAACATATAACCCAGCTGACTCATAGTTGAGTAAGCCAAAATACGTTTGATGTCGGTTTGAACCAATGCTGCAAAACCAGCAACTAGCAAGGTCACAGCACCTGTAATTGAAATGAATAACATCACTTCAGGTGCAAGTTCAAATACGCTGAACATACGGCAGCATAAGTAAACACCCGCAGTTACCATGGTTGCAGCGTGGATTAATGCAGATACAGGTGTAGGACCTGCCATCGCATCGGCTAACCAAGTTTGCAACGGAATTTGTGCAGATTTACCCGCAGCACCCAAGAACAACATTAACGCTGTCCAAATGGTGATCGACGAGCTTTGAGTCATTACATTGGCTGCATTTTCTACGATGTATTGTGTGTTCAACGTACCAAATTGTTGATACAACAAGAACAACGCGATCAGTAGGAAAACGTCACCCACACGTGTTACGGTAAATGCTTTGATTGCTGCAAAACCGTTTGCAGGGTTTTGGTAGTAATAACCAATCAGCAAGTAAGAGCACAAACCTACACCTTCCCAACCTAGGAACAATAACGCCAAGTTATCGCCAAGTACCAACAACAACATGCTCGCAACGAACAAGTTGAAGTAAGAGAAGAAACGTGCAAAGTCTTCTTCACCACGCATATACCATGATGCAAAGATGTGAATTAAGAAACCCACGCCTGTAATCATGCCCAGCATGAGCAAAGATAAACCGTCTAAGTGCAAGCTAAACGCAGGTGCAAAACCACCCACATTGAACCAAGTCCATAAATGTTGAGTCGTTGCAACCGAACCGTTGTTCACAAAGTCCATGCCTGCAATTAGCGCAAATAATGCAGACAGACCCACTGAACCTACGCCAATAATCGCAGCAACTTTTTCAGGTAAGTTGTTACGCCCTGCCGCTAAAAGGATAAAACCAATGAGCGGAAACAATACTGTTAGATATAAATAACTCATCCGCGCATCTCACTAGCAGCATCCACATCCAAATGATGGAAGCGATGATAGAACTGAAGGACGATCGCAAGACCGATACACGCCTCTGCCGCAGCAAGTGTCAAGATCAAGATAAACATGATCTGACCATCTGGTTGTACCCATGCACTACCAGCCAAAACAAACGCCAGTGCCGCAGCGTTCATCATGATTTCAAGGCCCATTAAAATAAATAGTAGGTTGCGTCGCACCATCACACCGTAAAAACCGAGTGCAAAAAGAATGGTCGCGACAATCAAACCATGTTCTAAAGGGATGTTGCCCATTATTCTTTTTCCTCTTCTGCACTTGGTTCACGTTTACCGATGTGGAAGCCTGCAACTAAAGCTGCAAGTAATAACATTGCGGCAACTTCAACCAACAATAAGTACTGAGTAAAGAGTGCTTGACCCACTGCTTTTGGACCCACCATTTCGGTGCCCATAAGCGCGCTTGGTGCAGTGTAGTCTGAGCTTAATGACCACACTAAAACCAAACCAATTAGGAAGCTCATCAAAGCTGGGTATGCCCAAGTTGATGAAGTCAACCATTTACGCTCTTGTTCAACGGTTTGCTGACCAAGGTTGAGCATCATCACCACGAATACGAACAAGACCATGATCGCACCCGCATAAACAATGATTTCCAAGGCACCAGCAAATGGTGCACCCACGATCATGAACATGCCTGCAACCGCAAGTAATGACACGATCAAGCTTAATAAAGCATGTACTGGGTTCGCGTTAGTCACTACACGAACCGTAGAAACAATGGCCACGAGTGCCATCAAGTAAAACGGCCACATCATGGTAATAGACTCCGTACATCAATAGGTGCGCTTTCACGTTGCGCTTGACCTTTGTCTTTACCTGTAACAGCCATACCCGTTACACGGTAGAAGTTGTAGTCAGGATATTTACCAGGACCTGAAATGAGTAAGTGTTCTTTCTCATACACCAAGTCTTGACGCACATATTCACCTAACTCGAAGTCAGGTGTTAACTGAATTGCAGTCGTTGGGCATGCTTCTTCACACATACCGCAGAAAATACAGCGTGAGAAGTTGATACGGAAAAACTCTGGGTACCAACGACCATCTTCCTGTTCTGCTTTTTGCAGTGAAATACAACCTACTGGACAAGCAACTGCACAGAGGTTACATGCTACACAACGCTCTTCGCCATCTGGATCGCGTGTTAACACAATACGACCACGGAAGCGTGGAGGTACAATTTCTTCGGCTGGTACTTCCGGATACAAAATGGTGTCACGTTTACGTGTCACGTGCGAGAAAACCATCCACAGTGAACGTACAATTGACCCAAACCCAGCTAGAAACTTAAACATATTGTTCTCCCTGCTGTCTTAGGCCGAATGATTCATAAGAATCACAGCACCAGTTACCAAAAGGTTAACAAGCGCCAATGGCAAGCAAATTTTCCAACCAAAGTTCATCACTTGGTCATAACGCGGACGCATTAAAGAACCACGAGCCAAGACAAACATCATCACAAAGAATGCTGTTTTGATAATGAACCAGAAAGCTGCTGGAATGAATGGAATTTCAAGGTTAAACGGCGCTAGCCATCCACCGAAGAATAGAGTCACGATAAGCGCAGAGATCAGTACCACGTTGACATATTCTGCAACGAAGAACATCCCCCACTTCATACCGCCATATTCGACGTGATAACCTTCAGCCAATTCTTGTTCTGCTTCTGGTTGGTCAAATGGGTGACGGTGAGTTACCGCAACGCCTGCAACCACGAAAATCAAGAAACCTAAGAATTGTGGAATCACAAACCAAACATCACGTTGCGCTTCAACAATTTCACGCATGTTGAATGAGCCTGCAATAGCAACCACACCCATGAGTGAAATACCCAAGAACACTTCATAAGAAATGGTTTGAGCGGCTGAACGTAAACCACCAAGCAATGCGTATTTGTTGTTTGATGACCAACCACCAAATAACACCGCATACACTGCGATACCTGCCATTGCCATAAAGAACAACAGGCCAATGCTCATGTCTGCCACACCTAAATAAGGTGATACAGGAATAACCATGAACGACAGTACCGCAGTTGCCATTGCAACTGCTGGTGCCATACGGAACGTAAGTTTGTCGGCAAATTTTGGTGTCCAGTCTTCTTTGAACATGATTTTCAGCATGTCGGCAACAATCTGGAACATACCGCCTGGACCTACACGGTTCGGACCATAACGGTCTTGCCATAAGCCCAGTAAACGACGCTCAATAAAAGACATGAGTGCAGCAATCAATACCACAACCAGTAAGATGACAATCGCTTGAATGACTGAATAGGCAATTGGCCAGTTCTCAGCCCACAGCGGCGTCTGACGGATTAATTCTTGTTGCATGAATTACACTCCTACCGCGACTGAAACAGGCTCTGCAAGAGATACCGTTGGTGCAAGACCAATTGGGTAGCCAATATAACCTGTAGGTAAATATTCAATCACTTGTACTGGCAACACGATAGATGTTTCGCCTGCTTGTACAGTAATTGTTTGACCATCTTGTAGATTCAAACGCTGCGCATCCTGCGTACCTACAGCAAATACTGCTTCAGGAATACGTGATTCCATTGCAGGAGTTTTCACCGTAAATTCCCCCGATGCAAAAATGTGATGCATTGGAATTAAACGGAAGCTGTCTGGATTTGCAAGTACTGGTGCAGGTGCAACATAGCTACGTGCAGGACGTTTCGCCAAACGGTCGAATAAACGAATACCTGCGTCACCACCTTTTAAGTGACCACCCACGTTGTCTTGGAATTTGTTCCAAGCTTGTGGCGAGTTCCAACCTGCAGACCAAGCAAATGGTACAAGTGCCGCTGGCGTTTGATTACCCACATAACCTTCCATAGAGAATGTTAATGCTGAATCTACATCGACAGGTTGTTTTGGTTCGTGAATGGATAACGGTGCACGCATAGCGGTACGACCTGAGTAACGACGTGGTTCACGCGCAACTTTTAAGCCATGTACACGGAAACCTGCATCTGGTGCAACATCTTGAATTGCTTCAAGTGCTGGAACATTCTTCACTACAGATTCAATCACGTCATCTAAAACAGTCCAAGCAATTGCTTTGCCTTTTAAGCCTGTTTCAAGTGCGTGTAACCAGCGCCAAGATTCTTTAATCGCCAATTCAGGTTTGTAGTAGCTTGGGTCATAAACTTGAAAGAAGCGTTGTGCACGACCTTCCTGACTCACCACCGTACCATCACCTTCCGCGAAGCTTGCTGCAGAAAGTACGATATTGGCTTTTTGCACAGTTGCGGTTTCAGCATGATCTAGCACGATGACATCTTGTGCTTTCGCTAAAGCTGCATCGACTTGTACTGCAGGTAAACGACGATATAAGTCATTTTCAACCACAATCACAGCATCGTAATCTTGCGCAAATGCTTGCTCTAAGCTTTGACCACCAAAAATAGCCAAGCCCATTGAGTTCACTTCTGGCACAGTTAAGCTTAAACCTGCGTTTTCACCCAAGTTTTGTGCCACTTGTGCAGCCGCTTCCATAATGGCAGCGTCTAGTAAGCTTGTACCTGAAATCACCAATGGTTTTTTCGCAGCTTTTAACGTGTCAGCAATGGTTTGTGCAAATGCTTTCGCATCGTCATCTAAACCTGTGATCACGTCACCTGCAACCGCAGCAGCAATGGCAAAACCTAAACGTGCGATATCATTTGGAGAAGCAACCACTTCACCTGTTGCGACATCAGCTAAACGAGTTTGCGTTGCAGCCAAAATGTAAATTGGTGATTTTGCATCTTGCGCAATACGTTGCACAGGTTCAGCCAACCAATCTGGCGTACGACGCTCTGCCGCCATTTCTTTGGCTTTGTTTTTCGCCGCTTGACGAACAGACAACGCCATACGTGGTGCAGTTTGGGTTAAATCTTCACCCAAAATTAACACAGCATCGTAGTCTTCAATTTCACGCATACCCGGGTTGTAAATCCCTTCGGTTTGCATGATGGAAGCTGCAAGTTCAACCAAGTTTTGCTCTTTTTGCGATAAACCTGTTGAGTAGTTGTCTTGGCCAACCAACTCACGCAAAGCAAAGTTTGATTCAAGCGATGCACGCGGTGAACCAATACCCAAAACTTTTTTGCCTTGAACTTTGGCAATAATCGTATCAAGTGCAGCATCTACAGAAACGGTTTCTACGCTCGCACCGTTACGGAACTGAGGCTGACGTGGACGATCTTCACGGTTCACATAACCTGTACCGAATCGACCTTTATCGCATAGGAAGTATTGGTTGACTTCACCGTTAAAGCGGTTTTCTACACGACGCAATTCGCCATAACGCTCACCCGGAGAGATGTTACAACCTGAAGAACAGCCTTGGCATACGCTAGGCGCATACTGCATGTCCCACTTACGGTTATAACGCGCAGAGTGAGTTTTGTCGGTGAATACACCTGTTGGACAGACTTCAGTCAAGTTACCTGAGAATTCAGATTCCAAAGTACCCGATTCAGGACGACCAAAGTAAACACGTGATGCGTTGGCATAGACACCAAAGTCTGTACCGCCTGCATAGTCTTTGTAGTAACGCACGCAACGATAACACGCGATACAACGGTTCATTTCATGCGCGATGAACGAACCAAGCTCTTGGTTATAGTGAGTACGTTTAGTAAAGCGGTAACGACGACGATCGTGCTGTGTCATTACAGTCATATCTTGTAAATGACAGTGACCACCTTCTTCACAGACTGGACAGTCGTGTGGGTGGTTGGTCATCAAGAACTCTACAATTGAAGCACGGAACTCAGTTGCTTCCTTGTCTTCAATCGAGATATAGGTATTGTCAGCAGCAGGTGTCATACATGACATCACCAAGCGACCACGAGTATCTTCAGGGTTCGCATATTGGGTCACGGCACATTGACGGCAAGAACCGACAGAACCTAAGGATGGATGCCAACAAAAGTACGGAATGTCGATCCCAAGGCTCAAACATGCTTGCAGCAAGTTTTCCGAGCCATTGACTTCGTACGATTTTCCATCGACATGAATTGTAGCCATAGTCGAATTCCTTAAGCTTGTTCTACGTTGCTAGCTTGAGCAGCAGGACGGCTATTTGCCACTTTTGCTTCAAACTCGCCACGGAAATATTTGAGTGCGCCCATTAATGGCTCCATCGCACCTGGTGCGTGAGCACAGAAGGTCTTACCAATCCACAATTTTTTGGTGAGTTCTTGAAGATGTTGAATGTCTTCTTCTCTCCCTTCGCCATTTTCAATTGCTTTGAGTGCTTTTACAGCCCACGGTAAACCATCACGACATGGGGTACAGAAACCACATGATTCGCGCGCAAAGAATTCTTCTAAGTTACGGGTTGCAGAAACCATACATTGGGTTTCATCGACCACCATAAGCAAACACGTACCTAAACGTGAACCTGCCTTCATGATGCTTTCTGCATCCATTGGCAAGTCAATGTGTTCTGCTGCCAAGAAGTCGGTAGACGCACCACCCGGTAACCATGCTTTTAGCTTCAAGCCATCACGCATGCCACCCGCATAGTCTTCAATTACTTCACGTGCAGTCGTACCAAATGGAAGCTCCCATAGACCTGGGAATTTCACCTTACCAGAAGCACCGTAAATTTTTGTACCTGGATCTTTCGATTTGCCTGCAGATAAACCGATATACCACTCTGCACCACGTAACATGATTGCAGGTAAGTTGTTATAGGTTTCTACGTTGTTGACAATCGTTGGACGACCCCATGCCCCTGCAACTTGCGGGAATGGTGGTTTAGTACGTGGGTTTGCACGACGACCTTCAAGCGAGTTAATCAATGCGGTTTCTTCACCACAGATATAACGACCTGCGCCTGTGTGTACGTATAGCTCAAAGCCCCAGTTGGTACCTAAAATGTTTTCGCCCAAATAACCTTTGGCACGGATTTGCTCAATCGCTTCATTTAAGTACTGTGCAGCTTCGATGTATTCGCCACGAATAAAGATATAGCCGTGGGTAGCTTCAAGCGTGTACGCAGCAATCAGCATACCTTCAATCAGTTGGTGTGGAAGTTTTTCCATCAACAAACGGTCTTTGAAAGTACCCGGTTCCATCTCATCGGCATTACAAATCAGGTAACGTGGACCTGAATTGTCGTTTGGTGCCATCAGTGACCATTTGATCCCTGCTGGGAAGCCTGCACCACCACGACCTTTCACTGTCGCAGCTTTAATGACTTCAAGCACATCTTTAGGCGGCATAGAAATCGCTTTCTTAAAGCCTGCATAGCCTTCTAGTGCTTCGTAATCATCTGCATTACGCACGTGCTCTTGCTTGCTTAAACGCCAAGTTAATGGATGCGTTTCTGGGTTACCGTCACCATAAATTGGTCTTGGTTCGGTATTCATACATACTTCTCCAATAACTGTTGCACCGATGTCACCTCAACTAAACCGTGAGTATCTTCATCAATCATCAAGGTTGGACCCTTATCGCAATTTCCTAAACAGCAAATTGGCAATAACGTGAAACGACCATCTGCAGTCGTTTGACCAAACTGAATGCCTAATTCACGCTGGAATGCTTCTGCCAGTGTTTCTGCACCCATCAAAAAGCATGCAATCGAGTCACACAATAAAATCACGTGACGACCTACAGGCTGGCGATAAATACGGTTATAGAATGTTGCGACACCTTCTAAATCAGCAACGCTGATGGTGAGAAGCTGTGCAATCGCATTGAGCTGCGCATCATCTACCCAGCCATTACGGCGCTGTACACACTTCAAGGCATCTAAAGATGCTGCACGTGGGTACGGATAATGACCAATGTGATGTTCAATTTCATGGATTTCTTCCGCAGTCAAAATCCCTTCAACATTCACACGTGGCTTTTTATCAGTCAAAATCATCATAATGCGTTTACCCCTTAGCGATCCACGTCTGCCATTACGACGTCAATGGTCGCTAAATAAATGATTAAGTCAGATACCAGACTGCCGTTAATCACAGAAGGCATTTGCTGTAAATGCGTGAAAGTTGGTGTACGAATACGGGTACGGTAACTCATCGTTGACTTATCTGAAGTCAAGTAGTAGTTCGATGCACCTTTCACCACTTCTGCCATTACAGATGCTTCACCAGCAGGCATTACAGGACCCCAAGACACGCTTAAGAAGTGCGTAATCAGGGTTTCAATATCTTGTAATGTCTTGTCTTTTGGTGGTGGAACAGCCAATGGATGGTCTGCTTTATATGGACCAGATGGCATGTTATCTAGACATTGTTTGATGATTTTCAATGACTCTTCGATTTCACGGAAGTGAACCAGTACACGTGCGTAAGCATCGCCTTCGTACTCTACAGGTACTTCGAAGTCATAGTTTTCATAACCACTGTATGGACGGTATTTACGCACGTCAAAGTCGATACCTGTTGCACGTAAACCAGTACCTGTCACACCCCAAGCCAAGGCAGATTTCGCATCATACTGCGCTACGCCTTGCGTACGACCCATGAATACCGAGTTGCGTAATGCCGCAGTGTAGTATTCGTTCATACGTTTTGGCATCCACTCTAAGATTTCACGAATCAGGTGTTGCCAGTTGTTTGGTAAGTCGTGTGCGGTACCACCGATACGGAACCATGCTGGGTGCATACGGTAACCGGTAATAGCTTCAATCGCATCGTAGATTTTTTGACGGTCTGCGAACATATAGAATACAGGGGTCATACCGCCCGCATCCTGAATTGCAGTACCAATGAACAATAAGTGGTTATTGATACGGAACAATTCCGACATCATGACACGGATACATTGTGCGCGGTCTGGCACAGTAATGCCTGCCAGTTGTTCCACACCCATGACATACGGCATGTTTTGCGCACAACCACCCAAGTAGTCCACACGGTCTGTATAAGGAATGAATGAATGCCAAGTTTGACGCTCAGCCATCTTTTCCACACCACGGTGGTGATAGCCGATATCTGGCACACAGTCTTTCACTTCTTCACCATCCAACTGCAAAATTACACGGAACGCACCGTGCGCAGATGGGTGGTTAGGACCCAAGTTCAGGAACATGAAGTCTTCGTCTTTATTACCGCGCTTTAAGCCCCAATCTTCAGGCACAAAGCGAAGGTGTTCTTGCTCGAAGTCTTGTTTGGCTTGGTTCTGCATATACGGTGTATATTCCGTTGCACGTGCAGAATACTCTTTGCGTAACGGATGACCTTCCCAATATGTTGGCAACAAGATACGACGAAGCATTGGATGCCCTTCGAAGTTGATACCAAACATATCGTAAGCTTCACGCTCGTACCAGTTGGCATTTGGCCAAATGTTGGTTGCTGTTGGAATATTGAGATCACTCTCATTCAACGCAACTTTAATACGAATGTCCGTGTTACGCTCTAGCGATAACAAGTGATAGAACACAGTAAAGTCAGACGCAGGTAGACCATCGCGGTGAGTACGCAAACGCTCATCTACCGCAGACAAGTCGAACAACATCACGTATGGACGTGACACTGTACGCAAGAACATTAAAACTTCTTGTACACGTGCGCGCTCAACCCAGACTGTTGGAAAATCTTCAAAAGTCGTTTGCACATAGAAGTTCTCACCAAATTTGGTTTTGAGCTCTTCTACAATTGCAAATGCTGGGCGTGAATCAACTGCTGTTGATTCTGGCATAGCAATGTCAGTTTCAGCCATTAGCTTGGCTTCCTATTTAATACAAATTCAGTCAACCTAAACGACAACTACACCCGTCGGGTGCATCAATATTTGTACGTTTAAATTATTTAATTTCATCCATAGAGCGTAAGTTTTTCACCGCAATACGCTGCGCATTCTTACGGTCACGTTCTGGCATCATCTTCGGCTTATATACTGGCTTAAGATCATCACCAATCACCGCAGACAACGGACGACGCTCTAATTGAATTTGGTCTTGTAATAACATCAATGCTTGGATTAATGCTTCAGGACGTGGTGGGCAACCCGGAATGTACACATCCACAGGAATGATTTTATCCACACCTTGCACAACTGAATAAATGTCGTACATACCACCTGAGTTTGCACATGCGCCCATTGAGATTACCCACTTAGGCTCAAGCATTTGCTCGTACAAACGTTGAATTACAGGTGCCATTTTCACAAAACACGTACCTGCAACAATCATCAAGTCTGCCTGACGCGGTGAAGCACGAATAACTTCTGCACCAAAACGTGACAAGTCATGCACACCTGTTAAGGTAGTTGCATACTCTACGTAGCAGCACGATGTACCAAAGTTAAACGGCCAAACTGAGTTCTTACGTCCCCAGTTTACTGCTGTATGTGCCAAGTCCTCTAAACGAGTCATGAACACATTTTTATTCACTTCTTCTTCAAGCGGATCGGTTACGATCTGACGCTCTTGAAGTGGATATTGATCAGCATCGGGATTCGCACGGGTTAAGGTATATTTCATCCCGAGTTACTCCTTGTCAGATGAGGTAGTCGCAGATTTTTTTACACGACCAGAGGATTGAGCTGGAATTTGACCGGTAGGGTCCGTTACCAATTCTTCAATTGAGTTAAAGCGTGTGATTTCTGCAAGATCCATATTTGGCGAACCAATTTTAGGTTTAATCCCTGCTGCTTTACGCTTATCAGATGGAGCCCAGTTCAGCGCACCAGTTGATAATTCATAAATTAAGCCAACGAGTAAAACTAAAATAAATACAGCAGCCGTTGCAAAGCCCACCCAACCTACTTCACGAACAGAAGCTGCCCATGCGTATAGATAAAGTGCTTCTAAGTCGAAAACAACGAAGAAAATTGCAACCAAATAGAACTTTGCAGATAAGCGGATACGTGCTCCACCAGCACCTACAACACCCGACTCAAACTGCTCTTGCTTCGCACGCCCCCATGATTTACCCCCAAGGAGTAAAGGAACGGTCAGCATAAAGACGCATAAAAATGTAACGCCGATCACGAAGGCAATAATTGCCCATTCGTATGGAGTAATGGCACTCATGCGGGGATAACTCCTGGCAGGCCTATTTATTAACAAAGAATGTATGTATTGGCCTTCAAATACACCAAACACAAAATTAATCACGCCAATTGTACCTGATTTATGATTTCACTTGCTAGTTCATAAGTCTTAGTCTTTCGGATGATTTTTTATTCAAATACTTGATATTTTAGAATTCCACTACTCCGTAGGGCTCTTAATCGCTTTAACAAATAGATAAGTCAGTTGTGATTATTTTTTCCAAAACACCAATTGAGCGGTTCGTTGCAAAGTTTTTAAATTTATAGAGAGATCATCGCAACTTCAGGTTTCAGCTTAGTTTAAGCCGCACAAAATTTTGTGTAGTTTTTGCAACTTAGCCCCTGAGTTTCTTTAATTTTTCACCCAGAGTGTGCTATTCCTAGTAAGCATTAAAAATTTGAATAATAAGGAGTAAACACATGAGCTTAGACTATACCCACAAACCAAATTACTTTATGTTTGCGCAATTATTTATTCGTCATTTGCAAAATTATTTTGAAAAACATCCTGACGCACAAAATGCAATTTTTGACCTGCGTGATATTTACGAGTTATTTCGCCAAGACAAAGCATCTGCCACCATTAATTTAGACGGCATTATGAATATTGCAGATGAATACCGCCTTGAAACCTTACAAGGCGATCAAAAATTAATTAGCCGTTATGCGATTGATCCACAAAATAATTCTTTGTTGGTAGATTTTAACCGCGAGGCTTTAGACAGCTTAAAACAAGGCAAAGCAATTTTACCACCTGATGCAACGCTACAAGAATAAAGCCGTATAGAATCTGCATTAAAGTGTGTTGCTTAAAACAGCCAACACTTTCATAAAGCACAAAAAAGCGAGCATCTGCTCGCTTTTGAGTATTGAGAGCCAAAAGCCCTCCATCTAGAATAATTTAGCTTTTACGTGACAATAAAAACTCGGAAATTTGCTGTAACTCTAAGACGGTATCAGTTTTAAAATATGCCAACGCAGCAAAGGCTTGATCGTGCAATTCTTGTGCATAAGCTTGTGCTTTTTCCAAGCCCATGAGTGCAGGATAGGTCGATTTTTCAACTTGTTCATCTTTCCCTGCAGTTTTACCTAGTACTTCAGTATCCGAAATAATATCTAAAATATCGTCTTGTACCTGAAAGGCTAAACCAATCGCCTGTGCATATTCACGCAATTGCGGAATCGCTTTATCTCGTCCATCAAACACGGTCACAGCTGCCATCATCACCGCTGCAGAAATTAACGCCCCTGTTTTATTACGGTGGATATTTTCCAAAGTCGCCTGATCCACCTGTTTACCTTCAGACTGCAAGTCTAAAACCTGACCACAGACCATTTTTGAAGAAGCGGTGGCTAAAATTTGCATCTGTTTGAGCACAATGCCTTGATCTACTGCAACAGCCTGATCAAACAAACGACTGCCTAAAATTTCAAATGCCATCGACTGTAAAATGTCGCCTGCCAACAATGCTGTATCTTCACCATACGCTGCATGGCACGTCGGTTGCCCACGACGCAACAAGTCATTGTCCATACACGGCAAGTCATCATGTGCCAATGAATAGCAATGAATCAGCTCAATCGCAACTGCAGCACGGCGTACCGCAGCAGAGTTTTGATTCGGTCTTAATGCTGCGGTGGCATAACACAAGGCAGGGCGAACACGTTTTCCACCCAACATGACGGCATGATGCACGGCAGACTTTAACGGTTCTGGCAATGCAAAAGCCTCTAAAGCGGTAAGCAAGTCTTGCTGAATACGTTGTTGGGCTGCGGTTAATGCATGCGCCTGTAAATCGTGAAGTGATGACACATTCGCCTCGAGTGGTTGGTTCATGTCTAATAAGCAGTAAGCTGCCTGTGTTGCAGCATTGTACCTGTAATTCAAAGTTTTTTAAGCCTTAACTGAACTGATATAACATTTCAGCCATAAGAAAGCCCCTATCGAAATAGAGGCTGTATTTAGTTAACTAGAGTCTATGACACTTCGTCTATCCTATCCTTCACTGCGCCTTGCACTGCAAACAAAACTTATTCTAATGTTTCCGCAGGTACACGCACCCAACCTTCCATTAATACACGTGCACTACGGCTCATCACAGCTTTTTTGACTTGCCATTGTCCATTTTCCTGCACGGCTTGCGCACCCACACGAAGCGTACCTGATGGATGTCCAAAGCGCACTGCTTCACGCTCTCCCCCGCCCGCAGCCAAGTTGACCAATGTTCCCGGAATGGCTGCAGCTGTACCAATCGCGACTGCTGCTGTACCCATCATGGCATGGTGTAATTTACCCATCGACAATGCACGTACCAATAAATCGGTATCTTCAGCCTGAATTTGTTTACCACTTGAAGATACATAACTTTTTGGCGCAGAAACAAAGGCAATTTTTGGCGTATGTTGGCGTTTTTCAGCTTCAGCAATTTCCTGAATCAAACCCATTTGTTTAGCACCATAAGCGCGAATGGTTTCAAAACGTGCCAAAGCTTGTGCATCACCATTGATTGCATCTTGCAGTTCTGTGCCTATATAACCAATTTCTTCTGCATTTAGGAAAATTGTTGGAATACCCGCATTAATAAAGGTCGCTTGGAATGTTCCTATATCTGGCACATGCAAAGTATCCACCACATTTCCAGTTGGGAACATTGCCCCACCTTCTTCGCCATCATCGGCAGGGTCTAAGAATTCAATTTGTACTTCTGCGGCAGGAAAAGTCACGCCATCCAACTCAAAATCACCCGTTTCCTGCACCTGACCATGCGCCATAGGCACATGCGCAATAATGGTTTTTTCAATATTTTTTTGCCAGATACGTACAGTACAAATGCCATTTTCTGGAATTTTACTGGCATCGACCAAGCCATTGCTGATCGCAAATGCACCGACTGCAGCTGTTAAGTTACCGCAGTTGCCACTCCAATCGACAAATGGCTGATCAATCGAAACTTGCCCAAACAAATAATCGACATCGTGATCGGGTTGAGTGCTTTTGGCTAAAATTACGGTTTTACTGGTACTTGAGCTTGCACCGCCCATTCCATCAATTTGCTTGGCATAAGGGTCTGGACTGCCAATCACACGCAATAAAATTTGATCTCGAATTTTGCCTGGCAGCTGCGCTGCTGCAGGTAAATCATCAAGTTTAAAAAATACACCTTTACTGGTACCGCCACGCATATATGTTGCTGGAATTTTAACTTGTGGTGCAAAACGCATGAATTTTATTCCCTTGTTTTTTGATTGTTATGGCCATATAAAAAGACCCTTTTGCATCATAACGGTTTTTATTCAAAAGGTATCGCGGTCTTGACTTAAGTATAAAAAAACAACATTTGGTAAATTTCACCCTAACCAGTCATCTTGATTTATAAGGCAAAAATAAAATTAACCCGAATTACGGATAAGAAAAGCCCTTGAAAAAAAGGTAGTTAGAGCCATTTAGAAAGTTACGACACAACCCAAAGGCTCTAACTACCATGTACGATTTTACAGAAATTTTTTGTATTGTTGATGATTTTTTCAAAAAATTTGAACCCATCTATTGGCAATTTCTCAAGCAAGAAAACAAACGTCAACGTATCAGACAAGCAACGCTATCTTTATCAGAAATTGTGGCTATCTCCATCTACTATAAAACATCTCAAGTACATAATTTTAAGATGTTTTTTAACTTGCTTTGTCAGTTTGAAAGCAAACTCTTTAAAG